>JAAYIZ010000083.1 GCA_012523215.1 Thermovirga sp. | reverse complement strand
TGAGGCCACCGGGGCGGCGGAAGAGTTGACCACATAGGCGGTCATCTCCCTGGGCACTTTGAAGCGATCCGCCGACGGCGTCATGCAGGTCCCCAGGGTCAGGCTTATAAGGAAGTCGTCGATGAAGATGAAGAGGCTCATGACCCAGGTGGCCAGGAGCACCCCCCGCCGGGTGGAGACTCTTGAGGCCACCCAGTCGCCAAACCCCTTGGTGCCCCCCGACCGGTCGAGAACGGCGACGAGGGCGCCCATCGAGGAGCAAAGGAGTATCACGAAGCCTATGGTCGGGTCCTGCATCACTCGGCTTATCGTCTCCAGCATCGAGGGAAAGAAAGCCAGGCCGTCGGTGAGCATGAATCCCACGGCGATGGCGGCCACCATCGATTCCAGGGAGCGCTTCGTCGCTATGACCGACGCCAGAAGCACCGTGATCGGCAACAGTGAAACCCAACCTCCAGGACTCACAGGCATGACCTCCGCAGGGCGCCAGGTGTCTTCTCGCGCCCGGAAAGGATCATACACCATGTCCTCCGGTGGCAAGGCTTCTTTTACCATAGTACAATAGTATCGCAGGTTAAACACGAATTCGTGGGAGAAGACCCGGATGGGGACTGATGATCCTACCAGTGTGACCGTTCTCCATGTGACCCCGGAAATGGCGCCCCTCTCCAAGGTCGGCGGCCTGGCCGATGTGGCCGGTTCTCTCCCGGGCGCGCTGCGGCGGCTCGGCGTCGACGCCCGGGTGATAACCCCGGCATGGCCCGGCGCGGCCGAAAAAGCCAGGGACCTGGGAGCCCGCCCCCTTTCGGGACCGGAACGGGTATGCGTCTCTCTCGGGGGGCGGGAAATATGCTCCCCTCTTCGGGTCGTCGAAGTGGGCGGGGTGCCCCTTTACCTGCTCGAGGAGGCGGCACTCTTTTCGAACCCCGTCGTCTACCCGGAAAAACTCTATGCCGGCACGGCCCTGCCCTTCGCCTTTCTGTCGATGGCCGCCGTGGAATGCGCTCTCTCGGGCGCCTGGAGGTCCAAGGTGCTTCACCTTCACGACTGGTCCGCCTCGTTGGCCGCCGCGGCGCTCAAACACCACCGCCTTTACGGCGCCGCCCTGGAGAGGCCCCATACGGTGCTTACCATCCACAACCTCGCCCACCAGGGTGTCCTTCCCCTCTCCGTGCTGGACGACTGGGGTTTCGGCCCCGGCGCTTTCTCCCTGGACGGTGTCGAGTTCTACGGAAAGGCCAACCTGCTCAAAGGAGGCATAACCGCTTCCGACGCCGTGGTGACGGTGAGCCCCGGCTACGCCGGGGAGATCCTCTCGAGCGAATACGGCGAGGGCCTGGAAGGGGTGCTTCAATACCGCAGGAACAAGATCAGGGGGATACTCAACGGCCTGGACACGGCATCATGGGACCCCTGGAGCGACCCGGCCCTGCCGGCGAATTACCGCTTGGGTGACATGAAGGGCAAGAAGGTCTGCCGGAAGGCCCTGGTGGAGGCGTGCGGCTGGGAGGACTCCGGGGGACCGGTGATAGTCTCGGTGGGGAGGCTTGTCCGGCAGAAGGGCATGGAACTGGTCCTGGGCGCCCTGGAGGAACTGGTCGCCCTGGGCGCCAGGCTGGTGGTGGTAGGTACCGGCGAGAGAGCCTTGGAAGAAAGGTTCTCCGCTGAAAGCCTGGGGAATCTGAAAAGCCTCCATTTCCGCGGGGCCTTCGACGAAGGCTTCGCCCGGCTGGCCTACGCAGGGGGGGACATCTTCGTCATGCCCTCCCTCTTCGAGCCCTGTGGGCTCTCCCAGATGATAGCCATGAGGTACGGCACGGTACCCGTCGTCAGGGCCGTCGGCGGCCTGGCCGACACCGTCGCCGACGCCGATGTCGTTCCTGCGGGGACGGGCTTCCTTTTCGATGACTTCACCGCCGAAGCCCTGATCGGTACGGTAAAAAGGGCCCTGGCCCATTTCCTGGAACCTCGGGGCTGGGCGCTGCTTCGCGGGAGATGCATGAAAAAGGACTTCTCCTGGGATGCCTCGGCACGGTCCTATATGACCCTTTACGGCTCGCTGACCGATCCATCATGACCTTTCTCAAGACTGGAGGGGTTCCACCATGATCTACGGCAAACACGGCAAGATTCTAGCCCTTGTCCTCGCGGGGGGAAGGGGTGAACGGCTGATGCCTCTTACCAAGTACAGGGCCAAACCGGCCGTGCCCTTCGCCGCCAAGTACCGCATCGTCGATTTCGCCCTGTCCAACCTGGTGAACAGCTCCATTTTCTCGATCTACGTCCTGGTCCAATTCAAGAGCCAGTCCCTGAACGAGCACATCGAGAGGGGTTGGCAGTTCGGCGGTGCCCTGAGGGACAGGGACCTTTTCGTGACCGTCGCCCCGGCCCAGATGTGGAGAGGGGAGCACTGGTACCAGGGTACTTGCGATGCCGTCTTCCAGAACCTGCATCTTGTGACGCTCTACGATGCGGATCATGTCCTCATCTTCGCCGCCGACCACATCTACAAGATGGACGTGGAGCAGATGCTGGACTTTCACATGGCCAAGGG
>JAAYIZ010000082.1 GCA_012523215.1 Thermovirga sp. | reverse complement strand
TCGGAACTGGCCAACCTCGCCGGGAAAAAATTTCTCTTCGAGACGACTGTCATGGAGGGCGCCCCGGTTTTCAACCTTTGCCGATCATGCCTTAAGGTTTGTGTAGCGGAATCGGTCGACGGAATACTGAACTCGACGACCAACTATATCCTTGGAAGGATAGAGGAAGGGGCGGAGTGCGACCAGGCGGCGCGTGAGGCTCAGGAGATAGGGGTAGCGTAAACTGACCCGGGTCGATGATATCGATGAGTGGGACACGGCGGCGAAAGTCGCTGCCCTTGCCAACGTTTTGCTCGAAGGCGATATGACCCCTTTTGAGGTTGAAAGGGAGGGCATCCGCGGCATTGATCGGGAAAGAGTGGAGAAGGCGGCCCAGTCGGGCAGAAGGCTGAAGCTTATTTGCCGGGCGTGGCATGACGATAAAGGTGTTCATGGTAGCGTCGGGGTGGAAGGAGTGATGATAAATCATCACTCGCACTGGTCGGTGGGGCGTAGCCGTACTCAGGATCCACACGGACCTGATGGGGCCCATACTGGTGACCCAGGAGGACCCTGACCTTTACTATGCGGCTTATGAAGTTCTGGTGAACATGCTCAGTTTGAGCAGGAATGGCGATTGATCCTCCACCGGAGGGGCTTGCGCCGGGAAGGTTTGACAGGTATATTTGAAAAAATTTTAAAAAAGGAGGGATAGACTTGACGAAGAACAAAACCACGAAAAACTTAGAGGAAGCTTTCAGCGGCGAATCGCAGGCCAACCGCAAGTACTTGGCCTTCGCTAAAAGAGCCGACGACGAGGGTGACCACCAGGTAGGCAGGCTTTTCAGGGCTGTCGCCGAGGCCGAAACCATCCATGCCAACTCCCACCTGCGGGCGATGGGAATGATCGGTACTACCGCCGAAAACCTCGATGCCGCCATCGCAGGCGAGACCTACGAGTTCACGAGCATGTACCCGCCCTTCATCGAAGAGGCCGCGGCGGAAGGGGAGAAGCAAGCCGAACGATCCTTCAGGCTGGCCAATGAGGCGGAAAAGGTTCATGCCGGCCTTTTCCGAAAAGCCAGGGAGAACCTGCCCTCCGTGGAAAGTGTCGATTATTATGTGTGTTCCGTCTGCGGATATATCGCCGAGAAAGAGGCGCCCGATATCTGCCCCATCTGCGGGGCGAAAAAAGAGGCTTTCAAGCTGGTCGAGTGAGGAAGCCCCTTGAAAGGAGGTTGCCGACTTGGAAAGGAAAGGTATAGTGACGATGAAGGGTGCCCCGGTGACGCTTCTTGGGCCGGAGTTGGCCATCGGGGAAAGGGTGCCGGATTTCACGGTCCTGGACCGGTCTCTCAATGAGGTGTCCCTCGGCGATTTCGAGGGCAAGGTAAAGGTTATATCGGTCACCCCCTCACTCGACACACCGGTATGTGATCTCCAGGCCCACTGGTTCAACGAGGAAGCGGCATCGCTACCCGGCTACGTTGCTGTGCTCAACATCAGCATGGACCTTCCCTTTGCCATCAATCGATTCTGCATTGCCGGGGGGATTGATTCAATCGAGGTCTTTTCGGACCACCGTGATGCCTCATTCGGACGGGGATGGGGAGTTCTCATCAAGGAACTCCGCCTGCTCGCAAGGTCGGTGTTCATCGTCGACCGGGACAATGTCCTCCGCTACAAGGAAATCGTGCCTGAGGCGACGACACCACCCGACTACGATTCCGCCCTGGCGGTGTTGAAGGCACTTCTGTAAAACTGTAAACCTAAACTCAAGGGCCCTTTGGGGCCCTTTTTTGCTGAGGAAGTTGGGGTATATTATTACAAGGGTAAACGCTCCTGGAAGGGGTTGAAAGAATGTACAAGATCAGGATTCTGAATAGCGAAGACCTGAAGAAACTCCTGGATATCAAGGACGTTATCACCACCGTGGAGATTGCTTATGAACAATATTCCAGGGGCGAGGCTACGCTCTTACCCGCCATAGCCCATGAATTCGAACGGGGAGTCCGGGAATTGGATATCAAGTCAGGATTCCTTTCCGGGACAGGCCTCGCGGGGCTCAAGGTGATCGGGTACGTGGCCGATAATCCGGAAAAGCGAAGGATACCGGCCATATCGGGCATCGTCATCGTGCTCAGTATCGAGACGGGAAGGCCCGTGGGAATACTGGACGGTATGGTCATCACCAATATCAGGACAGGAGCCGCTGGGGCCATCGGGGCGAAGTACCTTGCCAGGAAAGAATCCAGCGAGATCCTTATCGTCGGTCCCGGCACCCAGGGGAGGGTCCAGCTACAGGGACTGACAAGGGTCCTTCCGGGTATCGAGGTTATACGTGTTGCGGGGAGGGATTCCGAGAAGATTTCACGATTCGTTGGAGAAATGCCGAGCCTCTACCCCGAGGTATTCTTTCTGGCGGTCCCTATGGATGGGCTCCGGGAAGCTGTCTCGTCGTCCGATTTAATAGTGACCTGCACCTCATCCCACGAACCCTTCATCAAGGCGGAATGGGTTCGTCCCGGAACCCATATCAACGCGATCGGCGCTGACTTTCCCGGTAAACAGGAACTGGACGAGAACCTGCTGCCCTTCGCCCGGCTCATCGTCGACAGCAAGGCGCAATCCCTAAAGATCGGCGAATTCCAGGCAGCTTTTGAAAAGGGGCTTATTGGTGAATTCGACGTGATTGAGATCGGGAGGGTTATATCGGGAGAAGCCAAGGGAAGAGAAAGCGACGAGGAGATCACCATTTTTGACTCCTCCGGCCTGGCCCTCCAGGATATTGTCACTGCCAATCTCGCTCTTGTCAGGGCCCTGGAGCGCGGGATTGGATCGCTGGTGAACTTGTGACGTAGGGAGATGTTTTCCATGTCGATAGCTCCAGAGATGAGAGATGTGCTCAAGGCGGCAAGGTTTCTCGAAGGGAGGATCAGAAAGACTCCGGTAGAACTGTCTTTTCCTCTTTCGGAGATGGTTCGTTCGGAAGTGTTCCTGAAATGGGAAAATCTTCAACTCTGTGGCTCCTTCAAGGTCAGGGGGGCGCTAAACAAAATGTACTCCCTCACCTCACCGGAAAGGGATAGGGGGGTGATTACCGCCTCGTCGGGGAATCATGCCCAGGGGGTCGCCTTGGCGGCCAATCTTCTCGGCGTCAGAGCGGTAATCTGCGTCCCCGGTTCATGCCCCCAGACCAAGAGAGAAGCGATACTCTCGAGAGGCGCAGGGATGGTCGATCTCAGGGTCATAGGTCATTTCTACGATGAAGCCGAGGCCGAAGCCAAGGTGTTTGCCGAACGGGAAGGTCTTGTCTATGTCTCCGCCTACGAAGATCATCATATCATCTGCGGCCAGGGGACCCTGGGTCTTGAATTCCTGATGGAAGTGCCCGATCTGGACCTGCTGATAGTGCCC
>JAAYIZ010000081.1 GCA_012523215.1 Thermovirga sp. | reverse complement strand
TGTTGAATTCACTGACCATAAGGAAGGGGGAAATCTGAATGAGCAAGGAGTATTCCTACAGGGTACCGGATATGTCGTGCGGTCACTGCGTCAAGAGGATAACCGGGGTCCTGGAGTCGATGGGAGTGAGCGACTTCAGGGTTTCCCTCGAGGAGAAGAAGCTATTCGCAGGCCAGCCTTTCGAAGAAAAGGTCGTCCAGGCCCTTGAAGAGTCAGGATATCCCGTGACACTCGAAAACTGAACAGGACGGCCCACCGAAAGGTGGGCCGTCCTGTTCATAACGTAAGGCCAATCAACAGGATGGGTTTGCCCCCTCCTGGAACAGGGAGGAGATAGGATGTTCCAATTTCCCTCGAAAGGAAACAGCGACCTATCACTGGTTTTGTGCGGTGCGGCAGGCCAGGGCGTTCAGACACTGGAGGAGATCCTGGTCGATTCATTCAGAAAGGCCGGTTACCACGTATTCGCGAGCAGGGAGTATATGTCCAGGGTCAGGGGTGGAAGCAACTCCACAGAGATACGGATCTCCTCCGGGAGAGTGAGGGCTCTTGTCGACAGGATTGACATATTGCTCCCCCTGAACGGCGGCATTAGGGCGAATATCAGGAAGCGCATCTCTCCGGGGACGCTCATCCTGGGAGATGCCGGGGAGATCAAGGATGAACTGGCCGACACGGAAGGTACCTTTTTAAATGTGCCGCTGATGGAGAAGGGCCAAGAGGCAGGAGGCCCTGTCTATACCGGGATCGTGGCGGCGGGGCTCCTCGCGGGACTCCTTGGGGTTCCCTCGGAAATACCCGCAGGACTGTTGAGGGACAGGTTTCTAGCAAAGTCAGAAAAGATTGTGAACAATAATTTGTCGGCTTTGGAAAAGGGCATGGATCTCTTCAGAGAGTTGAAAACGTTGAAAAGTGCTTCTGTCGATATCTCCCGGAAGAAAGAGGCCGTCGGGGAGATGATGATGAATGGGTCGGACGCGGTTTCCCTGGGAGCCCTGGCCGGGGGCTGCGATTTCATATCGTCCTACCCGATGTCCCCGGCCACGGGAGTGCTGACCTACCTGGCTGGGCACGCGAGGACTCATGCCGTGGCCGTGGAGCAGACGGAGGATGAGATAGCCGCCATAAATATGGCCCTGGGCGCTGCCTACGGGGGCGCTAGGAGTATGGTGAGCACCTCCGGGGGCGGTCTTTCGCTGATGGGAGAAGGGGTCAGCCTGGCCGGTATAACGGAACTGCCCATCGTTCTTCACATAGGACAGCGGCCCGGCCCCGCCACGGGCATGGCCACGAGGACCGAACAGGGCGACCTGAACCTGGCCATTTACAGTGGTCATGGCGACGTTCCCCGGGCTGTCTTCGCCCCGGGAAGCCTGGAAAAGGCCTTCCGCCTGACCTTTGAAGCCTTCAACCTGGCCGATGAATTCCAGATCCCCGTATTCATCCTGACAGACCAGTACTTCCTGAACTCCTTCTACAACGTGCCGGTGTTTGACACCAGCGGCCTGAAGGCTCAAAGGTTCCTCGTAGAGTCGGATACCGGCTACCGGCGGTACGAGGTCACCGAAAGCGGCGTCTCCCCCAGGAGCGTCCCCGGTTTTGGCAAGGGGATCGTGGGAACGGACAGCCACGAGCACGACGAGGTCGGTCATGTCCAGGAGGATTTCGAACTTCGTCGTCGCATGGTGGACAAGCGTCTGCGGAAAAGAAAGGGCATCGCAGAGAGGGTTATCGATCCCACGATGAGCGGACCCAATGACTACCGAAACCTGGTGGTGACCTGGGGTTCCCTGTACCATATCGTCGAAGAGGCACTGGAGAAGGCGGGCCTGGAGGAAACGGCCCATCTCCATTTCGACCAGGTGTTCCCCCTTCACCGGGGAACCCGGCTTTACCTGGAGAAGGCCAGGAGGGTTGTAGCCATCGAGGGGAATGCCACCGGGCAGTTCGCTGATCTCATAAGGAAAGAGACGGGATTCCTCATTGAGGATCGCATCCTTTGGTACAGTGGGTTGCAGGTCCCCGTCGAGACCGTGGTCGAGAAGCTCCTCGAGTTGCTGAATTAGGAGGTATTTAAGATGGATCACAGGATTTACGACCTGGAGGGGATTGACAACCAGTGGTGCCCCGGGTGCGGCGATTTCCAGATCCTTGAGGCCCTGAAGAAAGCCCTTGCCGGTCTTGATCTTCCCCCTGAAAAGGTAGTCCTCTTTTCAGGCATAGGCCAGGCAGCCAAGACACCCCATTTCATGAAGGGCAATTTCTTCAACGGGCTGCACGGCCGTTCGATCTCCAACGCCACGGGAATGAAGGTCGCGAACAGGGCCCTGACCGTGATCGCCATCGGAGGTGACGGGGATATGTATGGCGAGGGGGGGAATCACTTCATCCATACCATACGCCGAAACCCCGATATCACGAACATAGCGCATAACAACATGGTCTACGGCCTTACCAAGGGGCAGGCCTCCCCGACCAGCGCCGTGGGTTTCAAGACGCCCGTCCAGGTGGACGGGGTGTTTTCCGAACCCTTCAACCCCGTGGCGGTCGCGGTAGCCCTGGGCGCCTCCTTCGTCGCCAGGGCTTATTCGGCCAACATTGACCAGACGGTGGAGATCATAAAAAAGGCTATCCTCCACAAGGGTTACTCGCTGGTGGACATTTTCCAGCCCTGCGTGACCTTCAACAAGGTCAACACCTACGCCTGGTTCGGGGCGAACACCTTTGATCTCCCGGAAGATCACGATCCTTCCGACCGGATGGCCGCCCTGGAGCGAGCCCTGGAGGGACCGCCCTATCCCCTGGGAGTTTTATACAAGATCGAGGGGAAACCCACTTTTGAGGATTCCATGGGGTGTTATTTCGGGGACGACACACCTCTTTATCGGAGGGACTATGAGCCGGATAGGATCAAGGACCTCCTGGCCTCGTTCCGGTAGTCCCCGAATGCGCGGGGTTTTCCGGCCGGCGGCAAATTCATTTCCAGTCCAGGCAGAGGATGCGTTTCCAGGTGAAGTTCTGGATCACTTCCGTGGAAGGTTTTCCTCCCCTTGAAAGGATTTCGTAATCCTCGAGGAGCCTCGAGTAGGCTTCCCGGCGCTCGGCAACCTGTTCGGCGTCCCTGATGGTCGCCGTGATAATGTAAAGTTGGCGGTAAACTTCCGGCACGGGAAGGAAGTTCGGGCCTTCGGGTGTAAGGGCGATGGTGTATACGAAGGTGAGCGTCCTGTTGCCCCCGAACTGGGGGAGGTCGCCGTAAGCGGGTAGGTTGGGCGAGACAAAGAGCGCGGTGCCCCTCGGGGCATAGACCTTCAGGGGAATCGTGTCCCAGTAGGTCTGGCCCAGGGGACTGATGATGACCCAGGCCCTGGGGATGTGCGTGGTTAGCCCGATCCAAAGGTATATCCCCCTTGAGCGGTCACCGGGCCTCGTGAAGGTGATCGTCCAGAGAAGGTCCTTCCTGAGATCCCCGTCGGCGTAGGGTTCGGTGCGGTTCTCCCCGGCGTAGACGTAACCCTCCAGGGGGAGGATCTTCTGTATCCCTGCGGGGGACCGAAGCAGCGCCGAGGATATGACACCCTCGTTGGTCTCCAGGACCAGGCTCACGGGATGCCCCGGGACAGAGAGTATTTTAAGGTGCTGTGCGGCGGCCGGAGAAGAAGGGTATGAAATATAAAGCGTCAACGCGATGAAAATCGCCAGGAACCTGGCTCGGGGTACTCCTCCCGGTTTACAGGGGTACAAAAGCATCACTCCTCGAAAAACGTGAAGATCTAAAGGGCCGTGATCCTGAGCAGGTCTTCGCCCGGTACCTCACGGACCAGTTCGCTCACCTTCCGTTGGAGAAGGGGGTGGACCCAGTCGGGTGCCACCTGGTTGAGTGGCACCAGGACAAAGGACCGGTTGTGCATCTTGGGGTGAGGCAGGACGAGGTCCGGTTCATTGACGGTAAGTCCATCCAGGAAGAGCAGGTCCAGGTCAATTTCTCTCGGTCCCCACCGAAATCTCGAAACCCGCCCCAGCCTGTTCTCGATCTCCTTCAATTTGGAAAACAGTTCCCTGGGCGAGTCGGAGGTTTCGGCCAGCAGACAGGCGTTGAGGAACCAGGGCTGCTCCTTCACGCCCCAGGGAGCCGTCTCGAAAATATCGCTGGTCGCGATGATCGGGATGTCCATGCACCTTATCATCTGCGACGCCTGGCGGATGTAGCCCAGCCTGTCGCCCACGTTGCTTCCGAGGGATATACCGGCCAGCATTAGATTTCCGCCTCCCTCAAGGCCTGGATCATCCTGACGGCTCTCCTGTTTTCCGCCACATCGTGCACCCTGACCAGGGGGATCTCCTTCAGAGCGCAGAAGGCCGAAAGCGCGAGGGTCCCAGCGAGCCTATCGGCGGGGTCGTCCAGGTCCAGGACTTTCCCGATGGTGCTCTTGCGGGAATGGCCAACGAGCAAAGGTCTGGCCAGGGTTTTGAAGGAGACCACACCCTTGAGTATCTGCAGGTTCTGGCTGGCGTTCTTGGAAAAGCCCATGCCAGGGTCCAGAATGACTTGGTTCCGGTTCACGCCGGCTTTCTCGGCCTCATCCAATCGCCGGGAAAAAAAGGATATTATTTCGCCGATTATATCCCCGTAGGTCACTGGGAGGTGCATCCCCCCGGGGACGTCCCTGGCATGCATGATGATGACGGGGTTACCGCTTTTTGCCAGCAGGGGAAACATCTCTTCGTCGAAGACTCCCCCCGAAATGTCGTTGATGATATCGGCCCCGGAATCAATGGCGGCCCTGGCGGTTTCCGCCCGGAAGGTATCGGCGGAGATCAAGACATGCGGCAACTCCTTCCTGACTGCCTCTATGGCCGGGATCAGCCGGGAGGCCTCCTCTTCCTGGCCGAGAGGTCTTGAGCCCGGCCGCGTCGACTCCGCCCCGATATCGATGATATCGGATCCCTCCTCGTGCATTCGGAGAGCGGCGTCGACGCAACCGCTGGTTCCCTCGACCCTGCTCCCGGGGTAAAAAGAATCGGCGGTGATGTTTATAGCACCCATGACCTTTGTGGCTTCGTCCAACTCAAGGTCGGCCCGGCCCGGGATCTTCAGATTCCATCTCGTGACGTCCAGAGAGGATAAGGCCTTAGCGAGGTCCTCCCTTACCACGTCCAGACCCCAATAAGGCATGGATCTCAGCTTGACCGAAAGGTCCTCCAGGGTCTTGCTGGTGCCCAGGAGCACCACGTTGGATCTAGGTACCGATCCTGCAATCGCGCCCCTATGGACGATGGCGTCGCCGCCCCGGGAGAGCAGCTCCTGTTTCAGGGCGTTGGCCGCCCTGAAGTCGACCTCCGGGATGTAAAAGGCCAGCATTCGGCTCTTTCGCTCGAAAAAGTAGAAGCTACGCTCGTCAGCCTCGGTGGCGAGGATCAGGTTGGCCAGGTCATTCTTGTTCTCGATCTCTACCCGGTAAAGTCCCATTTTGGCAGGCCTCCCGTTGGGAATGGGCTATTGTCCTCATTTCAGACCCATTCGCTGATGAATTGTTCCAGGTGGTATGTTTGATTCAGCGAGGCCAGGCAATAGCCCCTGTCTTTTTCGTGTTTAAGGATCGAAAAGGAGGCTGTGTCGAGGTGGACCTTCCAGAAGTAGGGGTCCCCTATGTCCAGTACCTCTGCCAGCAGCGGCTTGAGCACCGCCCGGTGAGACACTATCGCCAAGGTCCCTCCCGCATGGCCCTTTACGAGGGCATCCAGGTTTGCGAAGGCTCTTCTCCTGACGTCACCGAGAGATTCGCCGCCGGCGATGTGGAGCCTTTCGGGATGGGAGAGCCAGAGTTTCCATTCTTCCGGGTATTCCTGCTCGATGTCCGACTTCTTCCTGTTCTCCCACCGGCCCAGGGCAATGTTGATAAAACCCTGCCTGAGAGCCAGTTCGGCCCCGCACCCTTCGGATATGATCCTCGCCGTCTCCTCCGCTCGGAGGAGCGGGCTCGAATATACAATGGAAGGGGTCATGGGCTTTATCGCTTCCGCCAGGGACCTGGCCTGCTTTCTCCCCGCCTCGTTGAGCGGGAAGTCCGTCCTTCCTCTGAACAGACCTTCCCTGTTGCCCTCACACTCGCCATGCCTTATCAGTATCACCGTCGTCATGTTTTTCTCGGTCAAAGGAGAGGACCTCCCGCGGAGAGGATTGTTTACCAAGGCCTATTCTAGGTCAATAGGGACGCAATAGGGGATATCCAAGTTTCTGACCAGTGTTGACAATAGACGATGGCATTGCTAATCTACCCTTCGGACGGATGACCTTTAGCACTCTTAGAACGGGAGTGCTAATAAAAAGTGATAGGGAGTTGCTACGGCAGTGTTAAACGAAAGATATCTAGAAGTGGTCCTCGCGGTGGTTTACGAATACATAAAGACCGGCGAGCCCGTGGGGTCTCGCACCATAGCCAGGAAATTTCTGAAGGATCGCAGCGCCGCGACCATCAGGAACGAAATGGCCGACCTGGAGGAGTCGGAGTATCTTTACCAACCACACACCTCCGCCGGCAGGGTACCCACGCCGAAGGCGTACCGGGTGTACGTGGACGCCATCCTTAGGCGACAGAGGACCTTTCCCTCCGAAAGCGAGGGGTGGATAAAGGAGCTCCGGGAACGAAGAAAAGACGTGGAGGAAGCCCTAATCTACGCCACAAGGCTCCTGGGAAGGATCACCAGTTATATAGGCTTGGCCGCCCTCGGACCTGCCCAGGAACCGGTCCTCGAGAGGGCGGAGTTTCTCAGGATGGGGCACAGCACGGTTCTGATACTGCTTGTGCTCCAGGGAGGGCTTATCCACCACAAGATCTCCACCTTGCCCTGTGATATGACCCAGGAAGCCCTCGATGAGCTTTCACGGCGGGTTTCCACCGTGGCCGTCGGCAGGTCCTGGGGGGAGGTCAGGGGGACACTTCAGACCTACGTGGAAGACGCCCTGGAGCGTTACGCCGAGAGTTGCCGGATGGCCCTGAAGGAGATGGACGGCTTGCTCCTGGAGCAGCCCTTCCAGTTTTTCACCGGGGGCACCCATAATGTCCTGGGTCTCCCCGATTTCAACGACCTTGGCCGTTTACAGACCATAATGGCGCTCCTGGAAGAGGATGAATCCATTGGAATGCTCGTCCGCAACTGTTCGATCGAGAGGGGTCTCCGCGTGACCATAGGGGATGAAAATCCCGAACTGAAGATGCCCGACTGTTCCATACTGATGGCCTCCACGATTGCCGGCGGCCGGAAAGCCGTGGTCGGCCTCATCGGGCCGACGAGGATGGATTACGAAAGATCCATTTCGGTCCTCGAAGGCGTACTCGG
>JAAYIZ010000080.1 GCA_012523215.1 Thermovirga sp. | reverse complement strand
CGGCGACGCCTACGTGGACCATCCAAGCTTCGCCAACGCCGTCATACCCAGGGTGCTGGAAGGGAAGGGTTACCGTGTGGGCGTGATCGCCCAACCCGACTGGAGGAGCCTGGAGGACTTCCTGGTCTTTGGCCGCCCTCGGCTCGGCGCCCTGGTTTCGGCCGGCAACCTGGATTCCATGCTCTCCCACTTCACGGCGGCGAAGAAACCCCGGAGGGATGACCCCTACTCACCCGGCGGCAGGGCCGGGGGGAGACCCCAGAGGGCGACGGTAGTCTACTGCAACCGGGCCAGGGAGGCCTGGAAGGACGTCCCGCTCATCATCGGCGGCGTCGAGGCGAGCCTTAGGAGGTTCGCCCACTATGACTATTGGTCCGACAGCGTCAGGAGGTCCATCCTCGTGGACAGCAAGGCCGACCTCCTCGTTTTCGGCATGGGAGAAAAGCCTATCCTCGAGATCGCCGAGGCTCTTTCGGGAGGTACTCCCCCAGACCGGATCAGGGATGTCCGGGGAACCTGTTATCGCTCGAAGGCGGAGAGCCTCCCCCCGGAAGCAGTCGTTTTGCCCCCCTTCGAGGTGGTAACCAGCGACCGTGGGGCCTTCGCCGAGGCCTTTCGGTTCCAGCACAGGGAACAGGACCCCTTCAGGGGGCGCCCCGTCGTCCAGGATCAGGGAGCCTGGTACGTGGTGCAGAACCCGCCCTCGATGCCCCTTTCCACGGAGGAGATGGACTGGGTCTATGAACTCCCCTACAGGAGGAAACCCCACCCCATGTACGACGAAAGGGGAGGCGTCCCCTCCATCGAGGAGGTCCGGTTCAGCATAACAGCCCACCGGGGTTGCTTCGGCAGTTGCTCCTTCTGCTCCATATCCTCTCACCAGGGAAGAATTATCCAGGCCAGGAGCGATGCCTCTATCCTGAGGGAGGCCAGGCTCCTGGCGAGGTTACCCGATTTCAATGGTTACATCCACGACGTGGGGGGGCCAACGGCCAACTTCCACTCACCCGCCTGCGCAGCCCAGTTCACCCGGGGCTCCTGCCCCGACAGGGACTGCCTCTGGCCGGAACCCTGCCCCGCCCTGGAGGCGAACCAGGAGGGCTATTTCGAACTTTTGAAGAAGGTCCGCTCCCTCCCGGGGGTGAAGAAGGTCTTCGTGCGCTCCGGCATCCGCTACGACCACCTCCTGGCCGCCCGTGACCCGAAGCTCATCGAGGACCTTTGCGAACACCACGTCAGCGGCCAGCTCAAGGTGGCTCCCGAGCACATATCCACCGAGGTTCTTCGGCTGATGAAGAAACCAGGAAAGGAAATCTTCCTGGAGTTCAAGGGAGAATTCGACAGGGCCAACAGGAAGCTGGGCAAGGAGCAGTACCTCGTCCCCTACCTGATGTCAAGCCACCCAGGCTCCACCCTGGCCGACGCCGTGGAGCTGGCCCTGTTTCTGAAGGAAATCGGGTATCACCCCGAACAGGTGCAGGACTTCATCCCCACGCCGGGAACCCTTTCGACCTGCATGTTCTACACCGGCCTGGACCCCCTGACCGGCGAGGAGGTCTACGTCCCTCGGTCGGCCCACGAGAGGAAACTCCAGAGGGCGCTGCTGCAGTACCGATCGCCGACCAACAGGAGGCTGGTCGAGGAGGCCCTGAAGTCGGCCGGGAGGGGGGACCTGGTAGGCACAAGCCCCCACTGCCTGATCCGGCCCATGGGCCGCGGGATCAGGAATAAGGGGCGTTATCGCAAAAAGGCACGGCCCCGGGTCAGTCGCGGGGGCGGAAAACGATGACCGTGCAGGGAGCGTGTTCCACCACCCTGGCGGCCACGCTTCCGATGAAGAACCTCTCCAGGCTTCCCATGCCCCTGTGCCCTATAAAGATGGACCTGTAAGGGTTATCCTCCGCCTGGCGGATGATCTCCCCCGAGGGGCTTCCGTAGGGGAAGATCATGGAGACCTCCACCTTTTCGGCCCCGGCCTCCTCCCGCTCCTTGAGGACCATGGCCTCCAGGGCCTTCCTGGTGGCCTTGGCATG
>JAAYIZ010000079.1 GCA_012523215.1 Thermovirga sp. | reverse complement strand
CCCTTTCTTCCTGGGGTTCCGGCTCCTCGAGGGCGCTCATGCTGAGCCTTATCCTTCGCTCTGCGGTTTTTATCTCGATGACCTGGGCCTGGACCTCCTGCCCCTCGCTTATTACGTCGCCGGGCCTCTCGACCCGTTTGCGGCTGATCTGGGAGACATGGATAAGGCCCTCGATACCTTCCTCCAGTTCGACGAAGGCCCCGAAATCGGTGAGGCGGACCACTTTGACGGGGTAGACACCATCGACCTGGTACTTCTCCTCCAAGTCCTTCCAGGGATCATGCAGTTGTTTGTAACCCAAGCTGATCCTCTTGTTTTCTCCATCGACGGAGAGGATCTGCGTTTCCACCTTCTGACCTTTTTTGAGGATCTCCCTCGGGTGGCGGATCCTCTGCCAGCTTATATCGCCTATATGGACCAGGCCCTCGACGCCGGGCTCGAGTTCTACGAAAGCTCCGAAATCGGCCAGGTTGGTGATCTTCCCGGTGAGGACCTGGCCTTCCTCGTAGCGGTCCGTCACGTCATCCCACGGGTCGGGCTGGGTCTGCTTTATGCTCAGGGAAACCCGGGAACTCTCGGGATCGATCCCGATGATCCTGACCTTCACCCGGTCGCCCTTGTTTACGACCTCTTTGGGTTTGATATTCCTCCCCCAGGCGAGTTCCGTGTTGTGGACAAGGCCCTCCACGGGGCCCAGGTTGACGAAGGCGCCGAAGGAGGTGATGGAGGTCACCGTGCCTTCCATGGTCTGCCCTACCTCCGTCTTTTCAAAGAAGGCCTGCCTCTCTTCCTGGAGTTCCTCCTCCAGGAGGGCCCTCCGGGAGAGGACGATCCGCCTCTTGCGGCGATCCTTTTCAAGGACCTTGACATGGAAGGTGTCGTCGACCAGTTTCGAGGGGTTGACCCCCCTGCCCTCCTCGGCGAGGTGCGAGACGGGAACAAAACCCTCGATGCCGCAACAGTCGACGATGAGGCCGCCCTTGACCTTTCTGAGGCCCCTGACCTCCAGCACGTCCTCGTCGGTGAGGCACGATTCCATGGCGTCCCACCGTTCGTCGAACTCGGTCCTCCAACGGCTGACGGTCAGTTGGGATTCCTCCCCGTGCTTCAGGGATACCACCTGCACCCTTATAGTGTCCCCTACGGAAGGGACCTCCCTGGCCTCGACCAGGGAACGGTGGCTCCACTCGTTCCTGGGCAGGAAACCCTCGCATTTGAAGCCCACGTCCACCAGCCAGCCCTCGTCGTTGGAGGTCACCACGGTGCCCTCCACGGTCTTGCCGCGGTGAAAGGCGCCTACGCTGTACTTCTCAAGAAAGTTCTCCATCGATTCATTGTTGTTGCCCTCGCTTGAGGGAACTGCTGCCTTTTCGTTGTTCGATCCTGTTTCTTCGGTCATTACCAACCATCCTCCCCGGCGCTCCCTGCAGAATCAAGTCTCGTAGCGATTTTTCGGATCAGCCAGTCGGGTGTGCTCGCCCCCGCCGCGATCCCGATCCTTTTCTTGCCCTCCAACCATCCCCTTTTGAGACCGTCCACGTCCTCGATCCAGAGGACAGGGCTCCCCGAGGCAGACGCTACCTGGAAAAGCTGCGTCGTATTGGCGCTGTTCTTGCCGCCTATAATGATAATACCATCAACGGAATCGGCAAGCCGCGCCACCGATTCCTGCCTCGACGATGTGGCGTCGCAGATGGTATTGAAAATCCTCGTCTCGTGGACGGCGGAGGACACTCGGGAAACCAGGGCTTCCAGGTTCTCCTTCCGCTGGGTGGTCTGAGAGACGATGCCAACCTTTTCCAGTCCCTCCCAGGCCGGGTCCGCGAGGTGACCGGGCTCCACGACGATGACGGAGCCTTCCGGGGATTGCCTCAGGGCCCTCACCTCGGGATGATCCTTGTTCCCCAGGATCAAGACCGTGTAACCTTCCCGGGCGAGCAGGGCCGCCTTCTCCTTCGCCCTGCTCACGAAGGGACACGTCCCGTCCAGCACCCGGGCGTTCCTGGCTCGCAGTTCTTCCATGATACAATCGGATATGCCGTGGGCGCGGATGAATACGGTGCCCCCCGGCGGCACTTCGGAAGGGGTCTCTATGATCTCCAGGCCCTTTGAGAGGAGCCTTTCCACTTCTTGGGGGTTATGGATCGGGCTACCCAGAGCGTAGACCCTGCCGTGACTTTCCAGGGACTCCTCGAGGGCGGTTATGGCTCTTCTGACCCCGAAGCAGAAACCCTTCGGTTCGACGAAGATCAATTCCACCCCGACTGTTCCCCCTGTCTTGCTTCCCAAAGATCCACCACTTTCCTCGCTATATCCTGGATCGATGCGCCGGTGACATAATACCACAGGCACGGGGAAAATCTCCTGAACCAGGTCATCTGCCTCCTGGCGAAAGCCTTGGTCGCCCTGATGTCCCCCTCGATGGCCTCCTCGAGGGTTATTTCACCCCGATGGAAAGCCGCCAGTTCCCTGTACCCGAAGCCTTTCATGGAGGGCAGTTCCGGTCCGAAACCCCTCGAAAGGAGGAAGGCCACCTCCTCGGGGTAGCCGGAGGCGAATTGCTCACGCACCCTCTCCGCGATCTTGCCGTACAGTTCGGCCCGGCCGGGGTAAAGGCCGATATAGAACGGTCTGAAGGAGTTAGGGCTCACCGGCCCCTTCGCCCTGAGGCTGGTGGGGTTTTCGCCCGTCCTGTCTATTATGGAAAGGGCTCTTATGATCCTGAAACGGTCGTTGGGGTGAATCCTGGAGGCGTACTCGGGGTCAAGGCTTTCCAACCTCCTGTAAAGATCTTCGGATCGGCCCCGGTCCCAATCCTTTTCATACTCTTTCCTCGTGTCGTCCCATCTCTTGAGGCCCTCGTGGATGACATCGGAAAAAAGCGCCTTGAAATAAAAGGGAGAGCCTCCGGCGAGGATGGGCACCCGGCCCCTGGCCAGGATCTGCTCCACCGCCTTTGACGCGCCGGCGGCGAAGTCCGCCGCCGAGAAGGTCTCATCGGGGTCAGCCACGTCGATCAGGTGATGGGGGATCTCTTCCCTGATTTTGCGGCTGACCTTGTCGGTCCCGACATCCATGAACCGATAGACCTGGCGGGAATCCACCGAGATGATCTCGCCCTTCAGCCTCCGGGCCAGTTCAAGGGACAACAGGGTCTTCCCCGAGGCCGTGGGGCCTATCAGGGAGAGCAGTTCCCTCGGGGAGGCGGTCATTTCCCGCTCCTGGCGAAAAGCCTCGCGAGATCGCTCTCCCGCAGCCGGATGAAGGTGGGCCTCCCATGGGGGCATAGGGCCGGTTCTTGGCAGCTGAAGAGATCTTCCAGCAGCGCCTCGGCCTCCTCCGGTCCCAGGCGGTCGGTTATCTTGACCGCCCCTTTGCAGGACGCGTCGGGAATGCCGCTCAGGATGAATTCCGGCGGCCGGCCGTCCTCCAGGGCGGCCACGGCGGCCCTGAGGAGCTCCAGGGGGTCGCTGCCGGTCCTGTAGTTGTATCCGCCCGGTACCGATTCGAGGACCATGGCCCCCGGTCCTTCTCTGAACCCGAAACCCAGGCCTTCCAGTTCGGCGCGGAATTCCCCGGCCCTGTGGGAAAGCGAGGGGGGCAACTGGGCCGGGACGGGGATGCTCTGGGGAAGGCCGGACCTCTCAGCGGCCGACATCCTCTCGAAGAGTATCCTTTCATGGGCCGCGTGGGGATCGATTACGAGGAGCCCGTCGGTCTCCTCGAAGAGGAGGTAACCCGACCCGAGCCGGGTTATGAAACGCCTTTTCCTGCCTTCAAGGGACTGCCAGGGCTCGAAGGAGGTTGCAAAAGGAGGTTCACCCACCCTGGCGAATAAATCCGCCTCCCCTTGCCGGGGCAGGAAAGGGGCGCCGGCCGGTGTCCCGGGAATCCCCTGGACCCACGGGCCCCCTGCCAGGGCGCTCAACCCTTCGGCGGTCATGCTCCCGTCCTCGACGAGGTCGAGGACGGTCCTCCGCACCGTGTCGTACACGGGCAGGGAGGAGTGGCAACGCACCTCCGCCTTTCCGGGATGCACGTTCACGTCGAGCAGTTCCGCCGGTACGGTGATGAAGAACATCCAGTTGCCCGAGGCCGCCTCCCCGCAGGAGGCGAGCGCCCCCAGGACGGCGGCGTCCCTCACGCGCCTCCCGTTGAAGAAGATGATCGATTCCCTCCTCCTCGACCCGGGGGCCGGCAGCCAGTAGCTTTCCAGGACCAGCGGCCCCGACTCCACGATGAGTCGCCTGGGGGCTTCGGCCGTCCCCCAGACTTTGGTCAGCGCGACGGCCCGCTCCTGCCTGCCGTCGCTGGAAAAGACCTCCCTTTCCTCGCAGAGGGCCCGGAAAGCCACCTGGGGAAAGGCCGCCGAATACTCCTTGACCACGTTGACGGCCCTTCGTGTTTCGGTGGCGGCGCTTTTCAGGAAACTTCTCCTCGCGGGGAGGTTGAAAAAAAGGTCCTCCGCCTGGACCCGGGTTCCCCTACGGCAGGGAAGGACAGCATGGAGGCTCATGACTCCCCCTTCGGCACGGAGCACTCCCCCTTCCTCTCCAGCCGGGCGGCTTCTCATCTCGAAGCGGCTCACGGCGCAGACGCTGGCCAGGGCCTCCCCCCTGAAGCCGAAGGAGCCTATGCCGGCGAGGTCTCCGGCCTCGCTGATCTTGCTGGTGGCGAACCTCTCCACGGCCAAGGGTAGTTCGGCGAGGGGTATGCCTTGACCGTCGTCCTCGACGAGGATGAGGGATTTCCCCCCGTCCCTGAGACCGACGGTGATCCTGGAAGCCCCCGCGTCGAGGGAGTTCTCTACCAGTTCCTTCACCACCGAGGCGGGGTTCTCGATCACCTCTCCAGCGGCAATTCGCAGGGAAACATCGGGCGGTAGTTGCCTGATGGGCTTCATCACGACTTCAGCACCTCCGCGGCCCTCTCCTTCAGAAAGTACAAAAACTTAAGCGCCTGAAGGGGGGTCATTCCGTCGAGGTCCACGCCGGCCAGCTCCGTCATCAGTCCCCGGGCACCCTCCCCGAAGAGCGAAAGTTGCCCCCGGGGAGCGGCGACGGGCGAAACGGCCGGGACGGCATCGCCTCGCTTTTCGAACTCCTCGAGGATCTCCATGGACCTCTGGAGGACCCTCTCGGGTATGCCCGCGAGCCTCGCCACCTCTATCCCGTAGGAGCGGTCCGCCGGGACGGGGACGACCCTGTAAAGGAAGACGATGCCATCATCGCTCTCCTTGACGGCCATGCTTAGGTTCTTCACGCCGGGAAGCCTCTCCGAGAGGACCGTCAGTTCGTGGAAGTGGGTCGCGAAGAGCACCTTGGGCCTCCTGTCGGGCTGGCCCTGCAGGTACTCGAGGACGGCCCAGGCTATGCTCATGCCGTCGTAGGTGGAGGTGCCCCTCCCCACCTCGTCCAGTATCACGAGGCTCCGGGAGTTGACGGTGTTGAGGATATCGGCGGTCTCTATCATCTCCACCATGAAGGTGCTCCGGCCCCGGGCGATCTCGTCCCGGGCGCCTATCCGGGAGAAGACCCTCTCCACGATCCCGAGCGTGGCGCTGTCGGCGGGTATGAAGGACCCCGCCTGGGCCATGATGGCCAGCAGGGCCGCCATGCGCAGGTAGGTCGACTTGCCTGCCATGTTGGGGCCGGTGACGATGGCGATCCGGTTTTCATCCCCGTCGAGGTGAACGTCGTTGGGGGTAAAAGCCCCGCCCGACGCCAGCGAGTTCTCCACCATGGGGTGCCTTCCACCCCGGATCTCGAAACGATCGCCGTAATCCACCTCGGGTCGGCGGTAGTCGAAGAGCGCCGCCACCTGGGCGAAGGAAGCCAGGACATCCACGGTCGCGATGCCGTCCGCCAGGGTCCTCAGCTCGGAGGAGCACTCGCCGATGGAGGCGACGAGCTCCCTGAAAAGTTCCTCCTCCCGTTCCAGGGCCTCGCCGGTGGCAGTGAGCATCCTTTTCTCGAACAGTTCCAGCTCTTCCGTGATGAACCTCTCGGCCGAGACCAGGGTCTGTTTCCTCGTGAAAGAGGGCGGCACATCTTTAAGATAGGACTTGCTGACTTCGAGGTAGTACCCGAAGACCTTGTTGAAGCCGATCTTCATGTTCCTGATGCCCGTCTGGCTCCTCATCCGGTCCAGGTAATCGTCGAGCCACTCCTTCTCGTCCTTCCTGACGCCCCGGAGGCCGTCCAGGGCCGAATCGAAGCCGTCGCGGATGAAGCCGCCCCCGTGGAGGGTCCTCGGCGGTTCTTCCGGCAGGGCCGAGGAAAGGGTCTTCCCCAGCCTCTCCGACGCCTCGGGCAGGACCAGGAGGCCTTCCAGTCCCAGTTCTTCCAGGTGCCTTGCCACGCCGGGAACGGCCTCCAGGGTGTCTCGAAGGATCCCCAGGTCCCTGGGCCCCGCGCTTCCAAAAGCGACCCTGGTGAGCGCCCTGTCCGTATCCCCGCAGCCCGAGAGGGCAGCCCGCAGCCTCGACCTTGCCTCGGGCGATTCCAGCATCGCCTGGACCTTGTCCTGCCGGTCCGATATGCCCTCGGCGTCGATGAGGGGGTGCAGCAGCCACTCCTTCATCTTCCTGCGCCCCATCGCCGTCGAGCATTGGTTAAGGGTGTCCAGGAGCGAACTGCCCGGAGGGTCGGCGATCTCCAGGTTCCATGCGGCGGCGGGATCGATGAGCATCGAGGCTTTTTCCAGGAGGGGCCCTATCTCCACGGCGCCCCTGGCGGACCTGAACTGGGTCTCCTCGATGAAGGCCAGCAGCGCCGCTGCGCATCCGCTGGCAGGATCCAGGTCGGAAAGGCCGAAACCCTCGAGGGAAGCGACGCCCCATTCACGGCATATCCTCCTGGCGGCCCCGGGCAGCCTGAAGTCGTCCCTGCTCCTGGGGGTGACGGGGTGGTCCTCCTTTCCCTCGAGGAGGGCGACGGCGGCTTTCTCCTGTCCCGAGGGGCAGAGCACCTCCGAGGGCGAGAAACCGGCCAACTCCGACCTCGCCGAGGCCTGGCTCAACGTACCGGCGAGCAGTTTGCCCGTGGCGAAGTTCAAAAGGGCCATGGCCACGCCCCCGGGGAGCACGTTGACGCAGGCCAGCCTTCCCTCCGATGCCGAATCGGCCGGCAGGAAGGTCCCGGGGGTCACCACCCTTACGACCTGCCTGTCCACGAGGGTCCTCCCGTCCGGTTCGGAGACCTGCTCGCAGATGGCCACCTTGTGACCCGAGGCCACGAGCCTCTCGAGGTAGCTGTCGACGGAGTGGAAGGGCACGCCGGCCATGGGTATTTTCTTCTGGGGGTCCCTCGCCGTGAGGGTTATATCGAGGATCGAAGACGCAACGCGGGCATCCTCGAAGAACATCTCGTAAAAATCCCCCATCCTGAAAAAGAGGAGGCAGTCGGGATACCTTCTCTTCCACTGGGCGTACTGCTTCAGCATGGGCGTCATCCTGAGGTCTTCCGGCACCGCCGCGGTCATGATCTCCTGCTCTCCAGGAAGGATTGCAGGATGAGGGAGGCGGCCACCTTGTCGACGACGCCCCTTCTCCCGCGCCTCGAGAGGTTGCCCTCCAGGAGCGCCCTCTCGGCCTGGACGGTGGTAAACCTTTCATCCCAGGGGACGATCTCGATGCTTTCATCGCCTATCCTTTCCCGGAGCCTTTCGATGATGCCCAGGACGCGTTCGGCCTCGGGACCCCTCGATCCGTCGGTGTTGATCGGGATGCCGACGACGACGACGTCGACCCCCTTCTCCCGGACCATGTCCCTCACCAGGGCCATCCAGTCCTTCCCCGCGTCGAGCACATCGATCCCCTGGGCGAAAGCTCCCAGGGGATCGCTCAGGGCCACGCCGATCCTTACTCTGCCTATATCCAGGCCAAGGGCCCTTTTCAAGCCTTTCCTCCCGTCATCTCAAGGACTTGTTCGCGGACGCCCTTCAGTGAGGCGGCCAGGCCGGACATGTCCCTGAACCCGGCCTGGGCCATGTCGGCCCTTCCACCGCCGCCGCCGCCGAGACCGGCCGCTATTTTTCTCGCCAGCAAGCCGCAATCGACCCCCATCGCCACGGCCTCCTTGTCGGCCATGGCCACCAGGTTCCCCCGGTCACCCTCTCCCGCCGCCAGGACGATCACCACCGGCGACAGCCTTTGCCTGATCCTGTCTCCCGCTTCCCTCAGGGACTCAGGATCGGCCCCTTTCAGTATGCCCGTCACGATGGCGATGCCCCCCGCCTCCTCGCGACCGTGGAGGAGCTCCTCCACCCCGGAAAGGGCCAGGCGGCTTTTCTGCTTTTCCAGCCGGCCGGAAAGGAGGCGGTTCTCCTGGACCAGTTCCGCTGCCTTCTTCTGAAGTTCTTCGGCGGGGACGGAAAGCAACCTCGCCAGGGCCTCGACCTGTTCCGAAAGCCTCTGATGGTGCAAAAAGGAGGGCATTCCCGCCAGGGCCGTGATCCTCCGGATCCCCGACCCTATGCCCTCCTCCCGGATGATCTTGAAGGAGCCGATGTCCCCGGTGGCGTCCACGTGGGTGCCGCCGCAGAGCTCCGCGCTGAAGCCGGGGACGCGGACAACCCTCACCTCGGACCCATACTTTTCGTTGAAAAGGGCCTTCGCCCCCAGCCTCTTCGCGCTCTCCCTGTCCGTCAGGATGACCTCGAGGGGGGTGTTGAGGACGATCTGCCGGTTCACCATCAACTCCACCTCCCTGGTTTCATCGTCGGAGAGGGGTTTCATGTGGGTGAAATCGAAACGCAGCATCTCCTCGTTCACGAGGGAACCGGCCTGGGTTACGTGGCGGCCGAGCACCCTCGTCAGCGCTTCATGAAGCAAGTGGGTCGCGGTGTGGTGGGCCCTGGTGGCGCGGCGCCTCTCGCTATCCACCTCGGCGACGACGGGCAGGCCCTCGGCGGCCTCCCCCCTGGTGACGGTGACCCTGTGAGCCACCAGGTCGCCGGAGGTCTTGATGGTGTCGTTGACCTCGGCCAGGAAGGATTCCCCGCTGATGGTGCCCCTGTCGCCGACCTGGCCGCCCCCCTCGCCGTAAAAGGGGGTCTCCCGCAGGATCAGGACAGCCTCGGAACCCTCGGGGGCGCTTTCCACCCTTCTGTCGCCGACGATGACGGCGGTGATGGTGGTGTTAGCCCTTTCGGAAGTATAACCGCAGAAAGCCGTGGCTCCCTGCTCTTCGACGAGTTCATCGAAAAGGCTCTTGCCTATCCCGCTCGAGGCGCTCTTCGCGCCGGCCCTCGCCCTTTCCCGCTGCTTTTCCATCTCCCTTTCGAAGCCCTCACGGTCCACCCTTACCCCCTTTTCCTGGCAGACCTCCTCGGTCAGTTCGTAGGGAAAGCCGAAGGTGTCGTAAAGTTCAAAGGCCACGCCCCCCGGGAGGGTGCCTTCCATCCCCGGGGCCAGGGAAGAGACCTCCCTTTCCAGCAGCCGCAGCCCCATCTCCAGGGTCCGGCCGAAACGCTCTTCCTCCAGTTCCACCACCTGGCCGATGAGGGGCCGCTGCTCGATGAGTTCCCCGTAGGGTTCCCCCATCACCTCGAGCAGCACGGGGTAGAGGTCCATCAGGAAGGGCCTGTCGACGCCGAAAAGCCTCCCGAAACGGACGGCTCTCCTCAGTATCCTCCTGAGGACGTAGCCGCGCCCCTCGTTCGAGGGGAGGACCCCGTCGGCTATCATGAAGGCCGTGGCCCTGAAATGGTCGGCGATGACCCTGGCGGCCCTGTCTCCGGGCCCGCCGTCGCCGTACCTTATGCCGCAGATCTCGCAGGACTTGTCAATGAGGGGCTTGAAGAGATCGGTCTGAAAATCCCCGGCCACCTGCTGGACCACCGACGCAAGGCGCTCCAGCCCCATGCCGGTGTCTATGTTCTGCTTGGGCAGCGGCACGAGGGTGCCGTCTTCCAGCCGGTTGTACTGCATGAAGACGAGGTTCCACACCTCCAGGAAGCGGTCGCACTCGCAGCCCACGCCGCAGCCGGGCCTGCCGCAGGAGAAGGAGGGCCCCTGGTCGTAGATCAGTTCGGAGCAGGGTCCGCAGGGACCGACGGGTCCCACGGACCAGAAGTTGTCCTCCTCGCCCATCCGGCAGATGCGCTCCGACGGGACCCCGATCTCCCCGTTCCAGATGGAGAAGGCCTCCTCGTCGTCCTTGTAGATCGTCGGGTAGAGCCTGTCCGGGTCGAGCCCCACCTCCCCGGTGAGGAAATCCCAGGCGAAGGCGGCGGCGCCGCTCTTGAAATAATCGCCGAAGCTGAAGTTGCCCAGCATCTCGAAGAGCGTGTGATGCCTCGCGGTCTTCCCGACGTTCTCGATGTCGTTGGTCCTGACGCACTTCTGGGATGTGGTAGCCCTTTTGAAGGAGGGCACCCGCTTGCCCAGGAAGTAGGGCTTG
>JAAYIZ010000078.1 GCA_012523215.1 Thermovirga sp. | reverse complement strand
GAGGCTTTCGAGTACAACGAAAAACCCAACCCCTGGTCGGGCCTCGACTGCGGCCTCGCCATGGCCCAGCTGATACTGCAGGCCGAGTACATGGGTTGGTCGGTCCACGTCATGGCCGGTTTCAGCCGCGGCAGGGTCAGGGAAGCCTTTGGGGTGCCGGAGGGTTTCAGACCCCTCGTGGCCTTCGTCATAGGCAAAGAGGGGGACCCCGATACGCTCTCGCCCCACGACAGGGAAGAGGAGACGGCCCCCAGGGTGAGAAAGGAACTGGAGGAGACGGTCTTCTCCGATCGGTGGGAAAAGAGTCTCTTTTAAGGAAACGGCGGCGACGGAAACGACAAGGCACCCGGGCTTCATGGGGACTCCGCCCGGGGGGGACAAAGGCGAAAAAGCCAAGGAGAGGATGTATTTCGATGAACGCTGCCCGCGCCCTTCTCGAGATGCTTCATCGCTACGGGGTGGAGTATGTTTTCGGCCTTCCTGGCGAGACTACCCTGGGCCTGTACGACGAGTGGAAGAGGTTTGAAAAGGTGACCCATGTCATGGCCCGCGACGAGCGCCACGCCGTGTACATGGCCGACGGGTACGCCCGTATCAGCGGACGCCCCGGTGTCTGCGAGGGGCCGAGCGTCGGGGCCACCCATATGATCCCGGGGGTAGTCGAGGCCCTACAGTCCTCCATCCCCATGGTCGTCCTGACGACCGACCTTCCCCTGGGCGTGGAAAGGCGCAACGCCCTCACCGGTTTTGACCAGACGTCCCTCTTCGCTCCCTTCACGAAGGAGAGCCTGACGGCCCACAGGGGCGGCGATGTGCCCTTCCTGCTGCGCAGGGCCTTCCGGGTGGCCCTTTCGGGGCGCCCCGGACCGGTGCACTTGAGACTTCCCATGGATGTGCTGGCCCAGGAGATGGGCCGACCGCTGCCGCCCTCCCAGCAGCGTTTCCGCCTATGCCCGGGGACGAGGCCGATACCGGGTCGGGAGGAGACCACCGAGGCGGCCCGGCAGCTGGCGTCCTGCGAGAGGGGAGTCATGGTCTGCGGCCAGGGCGTTCTCACGTCGGGGGCCTGGTGGGAAGTTGAGCGTCTTGCGGAAAGGTTCGGCCTCGCCGTGGCGACGACCATAAACGGAAAGGGTTCCATCGGTGAACTTCACCACCTTTCCATCGGCGTGATAGGCTCCAGGGGGAGCACGGACTTCTCGAACTCCTTCGTCGAAGGGGCGGACCTGATCTTCTACGTGGGCTGCAGCACCGATTCGGTGGCCACCGACGGATGGAAGCTCCCGAAGGAACCCGGGCGTGTCCGCTTTATCCACCTGAACATCGCCGAGGGTGACCTGGGCAATTCTTTCGGCGAGGGACTGCTGCTCCAGGGGGATGCGAAGAGCGCCCTGGGGGCGATCCTGGAGGCTGCCGATGACCTGGCCCTGCCGGTGAGGGGAACCGGAGGGAAGAATCTGCGCGGGAACCGCCGCTCCAGGTGGTCGCCCACTGTCCTCAAAGGTTGTCTCGATCCCAGGTCGGCCACCATGATGATCACCGACGCCATGCCCGAGGGATCCGTGATAGTCGCCGACCCGGGCATGAGCGCCGTCTACCCCGCTGCCTTTTGGAAGATACCCAGGGCGGGGCGTTACTTTGCCACCAACTACGCCATGGGAGCGCTGGGATGGGGCCTGGGGGCGGCCATTGGGGCGACCTACGCGGTGGGCTCCGGGACAACGGTCTTGAACTTTATCGGCGATGGCAGCTTCGGCTTCACCTCCGGCGAACTGGAGACCCTATCCAGGCTGGGCAGGAACCTCAAGGTCATCCTCTTCAACAACAGCAGTTTCGGGTGGATAAGGGCGACGAACCTTTTCAGCTTCGGTATGCCTCACTTCGCCACCGATCTGGGTCGCGTTGACTACGGGACCCTGGCGAAGAGCTACGGCTTGGCGGCTTTCAGGGCCTCCTCGGAGGAAGAGCTGGCCTCCTCCCTTACCGGGCTGTTCGGCCGTGAAGAGCCGGCCCTGCTGGAACTGGTGGTCCCCCCCGAGGACGAGTGCGTCCCGCCCGTGCCGGAATGGGGCACCCGGTCAAGGGAAGAAGGCCTGGTGTGTCATTATTGGGAATCGTAAATTGTGAGAATATACGAGTCGGGAAACGTGAATCGAAGGGTCAAATTCGCGGCATGTTGTTTTGCTCTTGCGACCCACGGCACTTACGACCTGTGATTCCCGGAATTTGCGGATCACGATTTATGGTTTCCGGTTCCCTATTTACGGCTTTTTCGCCCTTATGGTATACAAATGCTCAAAATCAAGCCTTGACCCCAAGCCTTTGACAAAACAGGAGATAGGGATAAACTGGTGGGAACGTTGCCGATCATCAGTGATGAGCGGCACTTCCCGGAGGATTAATGGCACAGGAGAATGTTGAACAGGAGTACTTCGT
>JAAYIZ010000077.1 GCA_012523215.1 Thermovirga sp. | reverse complement strand
CGATAATTGCCCAGGTCCTCATGGACGCGCCCCCGATCCCCCTGGAGAGCATGAATGTCCAGGGGATAAACCAGGTCAAGACGAGTCTCCTCCTCGAGGCAGCCCATTCGGGAGGGGCCGTTCGTTTGCTCTCGAGGGTTGATAGGGAGAAAGATGGGGTCACCATCACGGTGAAGCCCGAGGTTCTCTCGGGCTCCAACCCCCTTTCGCGGGTGCACGGAGCCACCAACGGAGTGCTCTTCCTTACGGACACGCTGGGGGAGATCTTCGTCGCGGGCGGGGGCATCGGCCCGAGGCACACGGCCTATTCCATGTTGAGGGATCTCATAGAGGTCGCCGGATCGAGGAAAGCAGGTGTCGAAAATGTTCATTGTTGATCTTCACACTCACAGCACATTCAGTGACGGGACCTTTACACCGGAGGCACTGGTCAGAAGGGCCTCGAAAAGGCACGTATCGGTGATGAGCCTCACCGATCACGATACCACCGCCGGACTTTCCAGGTTCCTGGCGGCCTGTGGGAAGGGGGGTATCCAGGGCATTACCGGCGTGGAACTCTCCGCGGAAGCTCCCTATACGCTTCACATCATGGGCTACCGGATCGACAGCGCCTGTCGGGGGCTTCAGGAAAAACTGGAAAGGCTCCGCAAAAACCGCCGAAAAAGGAACGCCCTAATGGTCGAGAAACTCGTCAACCTGGGGGTTGAGATCAGCCTCGAAGAGGTCGAGGCTGAATCGGGCGGCGAGGTGGTGGCCAGGCCGCATATTGCCAGGGTCTTGGTGAAGAAGGGTTTCGTGCGCGACATAGCCTCGGCTTTCAACAAGTACATCGGACGGGGCGCGCCCGCCTATGTGGCCAGTTCAAGGCTCTCCCCCGAGGAGTGCCTGGAGGCTATCGACGAGGCGGGGGGCGTCTCGGTGCTTGGCCACCCCGGCCTTATGGGCCTGGATGAAGACCATCTCTTCGCGCTTCTTGAAAGGCTCAAGGATCATGGCCTGTGGGGCCTTGAGTGCATTTCGGGTCATCACGGTTCGGGGGAGATCTATTACTGGATGAAGGTTGCCTCGAGGTTTGGCCTTTTCCCGACGGCGGGTTCCGACTTCCACGGTGTCGACCGCCCGGGCATGGACCTGGGTGTGGCCGTGACCGAAGGTCTGCTCCCCTGGGCGCGGCTGGGGGTCAACATCTAGGGATCTTCAAGTATTACCCTTTCCGGGAAGGTATGGATGTTCATTCTTCCTTCCCTGATGAAGCTCACCAGGGTAATGCTCTTTTCCCTCGCCAGCGAGACCCCGGCATCGGTCGGTGCGGATACGCTCCCGAGCAGGGGTATGCCGGCCGCGGCGGCCTTGGCGACCATGTCCCTGGGCAGCCTCCCGGATTGGATGACCAGGGTCCTTCCCAGGTCCACTCCCGATATCAGGGCCCATCCTATGACCTTGTCAAGGGCGTTGTGGCGGCTGATATCCTCGAAAAGGGCCAGCCTCTTTCCTTCCTGGGCCAGGATAGCCGCGACGTGGAACCCTCCCGTCCGGTTGAATAGGGGCGCTTCGGCTATCCACCGGGCGCCGTCCTCTATCACGCCGGGTGTGGTCTTCCACATCTCCGGCGGTCCTTGTCGAGGCACGCGTCGCGAGGGAGCGGTCCTTACCTCGATCCTTCCATCCCTTGCCTCCATACCCAGGATACCCTGAGCACACGAGATCACCCCGGCGCAGAAAAGGTGGCCCGTCGCCCATTCCCTGAGGGCGAGGGGCGAAAGGACCACCTCCTCGACGGGATTTCCGTCGAGGATGAGCAGGTAATGTCCCTCTACCGCCGCTTCGTCGTCGAAGCGCACCGCGCCGCCTTTATTCACCCTCACTACGGGAACTTTCGTTACGGCATCCTCCAATGTGGACCACCCTTTTTTGCAGGATCGGAATGATGATATTATAACAAGCAAAGATCAGGCCGCTATTG
>JAAYIZ010000076.1 GCA_012523215.1 Thermovirga sp. | reverse complement strand
TGTTGCTCGCCGTCGCGGAGAGACACGTCGTGGAACTGGATGTTCGGGGAAAACTGCATCCCCTCCCGGACCTCGGGGATGAAATTCCAAGGGCTCGTAAACCATTTGTCCGTCTTCCATGGTGTCGCGCTCTTGTCGTGGATCGTTGCCATTTTTATTCCTCCTCTGCAAGACAGCCCAGGAACCCCTCAATTGAAGGGCATCCCGGGCAGGTCTCGCTTCTCCCGGTGATTACCGGGGCTCATCGCGAAGAAAAGTCGGGCGCCGATATTTGCTTGCGTAATGTTTATCGCGCGCTGGTGCAGCTATCGGCACCGGCCTGTTCGCCCGATGCCGTTTCCCACCTTATTTTCCGACTTTTCCATGCATCCTAAACCCAACCCAGGATCCTCGCCTCGAAGGCATCCCTGTATATGGCGGCTATGTCTTCAACGGTAAGATCGCGGGCACAGCGGCCCAGGAGGCGCCTCTCGTTCCATCCTTCGACAGCCCACCGTTCCACGCCGGACCGGTCCGTTATCCCTATTTCCTCGAGGCTGATAGGGAGTTCGACGCTCTTCATGAAAGCCGCCATGGCATCGAGGGCGACCTCAACCCCTTCCCGGGTGGATAGGCCATCCACGTTTTCGCCCATCGCCCTGGCGATCTGGACTAGGCGCTCTCCCTTCGAGGCTGCTATCGCCTTGAAGCACGAGATAAGGAGCACGCTGAGGGAGATTCCGTGGGTGGCGTGGTACTCGCCGCCTATGGGATAGGCCAGGGCGTGCACAAGGCTGGTTCCGGCGTTGTTGAGGACCATGCCCGACATGAGGGAACCAAGGGACACATGGTACCGGGCATCGAGGTCGTCGGGGTCCGACCATGCCACGCCCAGGTGCTTCGCGATCATGCTCACCGCCTGCAGGGCCAGGGCGTCGGTGATGGGGTTCGCGTTTTTCGAGACAAAGGGCTCGGCGGCATGGAGCCAAGCATCGAACCCCGAAGCGCTGGTTACCTTGCGCGGCGATGTCACGGTCAGCATCGGGTCGACTATGGCCACATCGGGGAGCAGGGCTGAAGAAGCTACAGCTTTTTTCACGTTGTTCTCCTGGTCCAGGAAGATGGCGTGCTTGGTGACCTCTGAACCGGTCCCAGCGGTCGTGGGGATCATTATCGTGGGGAGCCCCTTACTCTTAACCTTGCCGGGACCAAAGTAATCGCGGGTTTTACCGGGATTCGTGGTCAGCGCCGAGGACATCTTCGCCACATCGAGGATGCTGCCTCCTCCTAAGCCTACTACCACGTCAAATTTGCCGTCGACGATGTACCTCGCCACTTCTTCCGCGAGCTCGGTGGTCGGTTCCGGGGTCGAGCGCTGCTGAACATTGACGTCAAAATCTATCCCCGCATTTTTCACCGATTCCAATACCTTGTCCAGGGCCCCCGATGACTTCACCGAAGGACCGGTAATTATCAAAACTCTTTTCCCTTTGAGATATTTGATCTTCTCACCGGTGACCCTCACTGCATCCATCCCAAAAACAATATCGGGGGTGATGAATGAAATGCTTTTCCACATGGCGAAAACTCTCCTTTCGTGCTTTTTTCTGGTTCTATCGTACCTATCATTCGTAACAGGGATGCTTTTTCCACCCCTCCGTCATTTCCAGTCCTTTGTCGGCGCCGTAGGCCGTCTTTGCCTTTGGACGAGCGTTGTGTTGTATAATTGCGAAGAATTATCCAGTGGAACAGGCCACAGGCAGTTCGGCTCGACCTTTATAAGCTACGTAAAAACCAGTAGTCAAATTCAAAATAGGGGAGGATCTATCAATGGCCGAAATCAGGATCTACAACGCTGATACCTTGGGGAAACCCCTTGGACAGTACTCTCACATAACCCGGGTCAAAGCCGGCGAGTTCCTTTTCATCTCCGGCATGCTCTCGGCCGACGGGGCCGGAAACATTGTCGGGAAAGATGATTTTGACGCCCAATGCACCCAAGTTTTCAAGAATATCGAAGCCGCCCTGGCCTCGGCGGGGGCTGGATGGAACCAGGTCGTGCAGTTCACGACCTACCTGGTTCACTCCCAGGATATCCCAAAGTTCATGGAGTACCGGAAGCGGGAATTTCCGCGCTTCTTCCCCGATGGGGTCTATCCTCCCAACACCCTTTTGATGGTTGACAGGCTCGTCCAGGAACCCTTCCTGGTTGAGGTCCAAACGATCGCCGCTTTGTAAATCGACCGGCGCGCCGGCGCCCCTGGTTACGAAGGGAAGCTTTTTGTCTCCTCGCCGTGACGGCGAGGAGACATTTTAATAAAGGCCCAGCTGCTTCAGATCCATCGGCTTCCATCTATCTCGTATTCTTTTCCTTCATATCCCTTCTCTTTTTTCAAGAAATCGAGATAAGCGTTAAATGAAATCAGTAAATGTTTTTTCAGAATTTTTTCAGCTCTTGTGGCTTTCCGGTTCTTGAGGGCGTCAAAAATTTCAACGTGTTCGTCAAAGGACTCTTCAAGGCGTTTCGGGTTCAGTACAAAGAGGGAGCGCACCCAGCCGGTTTTTTCCCTGTAGGAGTTGATGATGGAAATCAACTCCGCGTTGCAGCATCGGCTCTCGATCGAATCATGGAAACGGTCGTTCAGGATTCCGTATTCCTCGTGGCGTTGCTCATGAATGTAGAGCTTCGTTTTTTCCAGGATCTCTCCCAGCTCTTCGAGAAGAACCCCTGAACCCTGGTAGACTGCCATCCTAGTTGCGATACCCTGCAGGCTCAACAGGATTTCAAACATATTTTTCAGGTCCTCCAGGGAGGGGCTTGCCACCCTCGCCCCCACGTGATCGCTGGAGACCACGAACCCCTCGGAAATGAGCATCTTTATGGCATCCCTGACGGGTGTTTCGCTCACTCCAAGGCTTTTGCTCAGGGCCGTTATAATCATCGGGGATCCTGGAAGGTAGCGTCGAGCTACGATCCCTTCCCTGATGGTCATATAAGCATACCGACTTTTCGTCAGGTAGCCCTTCGCGGCTTTCCTTGCTGTCATCCCGGGAACACCTCTTTCCGCCCTTCGCAGGCCGTTTGTAAAGGCTGCCCAGGGCTCCAAACGGTCCTCCAACGCTGGACCAGGCCTCATCAATCGTAAATAGTGACAAGAATATCTGTTATATTGCTCCCCCCTATGGGATTGAGATCCAT
>JAAYIZ010000075.1 GCA_012523215.1 Thermovirga sp. | reverse complement strand
TGGAGATCCTGGGCATCAAGGCCATCAAGGCCCTCTCCCCCCAGGCTAAGGGGCGTATAGAGAGGCTCTGGGGGACCTTGCAGCACCGCCTGGTGGTCGACCTGAGGGTGGCGGGGGTATCTACCCTGGAGGAGGCCAATGCCTTCCTCGCTTCCTACAGGACCAGGCATAACGATCTCTTCGCCGTACCGCCGAAGGATGAAGCGACGGCCTTCATGCCGGCGCCTTCAAAGGAGGACCTCGCCCTCATCCTGTGCCGCAGGGTCTTTCGGAAGATGACCGGCGACTCCACGGTCTCGTGGAAGGGTCGGAAGTGGTCCGCCCTGGACTCCCAGGGCAGAAAGGTCCTATTCCGCAAAGGGGTTGAGGTGGAGGTCCTGGACCTTATGGACGGGAGAACGGTTTTGCACCACCAGGGGGCCTTCCACAAGCTGGTGATGGTCGAGGAAGAAGCGGCAAAGATGGCCTCGGCGGAAGCGAGCACGGCGACATCCACGGGGGAAAGGGTGAGAAAGCCCTGGACTCCGGGACCTGACCATCCATGGAAAAGGGAGTACGAAAAGAGGGTTAGCAGAAAGAGGATCCATGAGCATTCTCTTGAGCAGATACCCTAGGGGGGGATGACATTTCCCGCTTCCTAAAGGAAGTGGACCTTGTCCCTGTCCCGTTTTAGTACCTAACCCCATGACATTTTCGCTGTCCGTTGACAGTATTGTTGAGAAACACAAATAGGATCATCATAAGGCTCTGCCGATCAACCTGGCACGGTTGCCGGGCCGTTTTTCATCGGGCCCAAACCCGGGTGTGTCCGAAGTGGGGGGGCCAGCAACAGATGAGGGGCCGGAAAGGGATAGCGGAGAAGGGACGAAAGCACCGACTTGGCGCGAACTCGGGCGGCCTCGCTTTAAAAAACCGCTGGGTTCAGCGGATGTATTTTTGGCTCCCCGTGCGCAACCCTCTTCATAACCGTTCTCTTTCTCCGGCTGTTAACCGAAAACCTTCAATATCAACGGGTTACCAAAGATCAGGCCGTTCCGGCAGGCCGGAAGCGGTGTCAATGTCGATTTCCTATCCCTGTGACACGATGCGAAGGAACTCGATAAGTGGCTCAAATCCGGCAAACTGGCTTCCCGCGAGGAGCGCAGATGATGGCTTCAGGTGTTCACGCAAGCCTCATGGATTCTCCAGTGAGAGGGAATGAATCCCTTCCATCCCTTGGGGATAGGCAGGTTGGTTACGCCCGTCAACCTAAGCTGCTTGACCAGTTGCGCGAATCCTTGCGGTCGCGCCATTACAGTCCGCGTACGGAGCAAGCCTATTGCCATTGGCTCAGACGCTACATCCACTTTCACAACATCCGCCACCCCGCCGAAATGGCCGAACCGGAAATCAACGCCTTCCTGACGCATCTGGCTGCGAAGGGAAAGGTAAGCGCCTCCACTTAGAACCGGGCGCTTTCCGCGCTGCTTTTCCTTTATCGTCACGTCCTCGGTCGTGAAGTGGGCGACCTGGGCGAAGTCATCCGTGCCCGCAAACCCAAACGCCTGCCTGTGGTCATGACCCGCGAGGAAGTGAAAGCCGTGCTGACGAACCTGACCGGCGATAAGTGGCTCATGGCCTCGCTGATGTACGGCGCGGGACTGAGACTGATGG
>JAAYIZ010000074.1 GCA_012523215.1 Thermovirga sp. | reverse complement strand
CGGGCCCGATCAACTCGTACAGGAACGACGAGGATAATATTATCGCGAGCAACATGTGACCCGTGGCTTCGGGCAAAACCCTTTTGCTCAGAAAAGCCAGCCCGATCGCAACTCCGGCTTGCGGGATCAAGGCTAACCCAAGGTAGTTCCGCACATTCCTGGGGGTCTTCGCCATGAGGCAACCCAGGTAGGCGCCGATGTATTTCCCCAGGATCCGGATAACGAAGTAGGAGGCGCCGATCACCCCCATAGAGCCCAGGGTGCTCAAGTCAAGACTCATCCCCGACACCACGAAGAACATCGAAAAGATCGGCGGGCTCAACCTGTCTAGGTGTTTGAAGAGTTCCCTGTCCTTCGCCAGGTTGACATAAATAGTTCCAAAAAGCATGCAAGAGAGCAGGGGCGATATATCCATCGCAACGCACAGCCCGGCGACGCCCAGGAGCAGGGCGATCGTCAAAATCACGCGGTCATCATCGCTTCGCCTTGGGGTCTTCAGTTTGCTCAGTATGACCCCGCCGACGAAGCCGACCGCCAGGGCGATGATGTTGTAAACTACGGGGAGGGCGATCTCGGAGAAGCATACATTCGCACCACCGCCGGCATTGACGATGGCCAGGGCGATACTGTACACGATAAGGCATACGCCGTCATCGAGCGCCACAACCTGTAGTAAAATGTTCACGAAATTTCCGCGGGCATGATATTGCCGGATGGTGACCGTCGTGCTAGCGGGTGCCGTAGCGGTCCCTATCGCTCCCAAGAGCAGGCTGAAATCCCAATCAATATGAAAAAGGTAGTGCATGGACAGCGTCACGATAACTCCGGCCAGCAGTGATTCCATCAGGGTGATCGTTATAACGCCGAAGCCGGTCTCCTGAAAAGTCTCTTTCCTGAAAAAGCGTCCTACCCCGAAGGCTATGAACGCCAGGGCGATATCGCTGATAAACCCCATGTCATTGATTAAATCGGCGGGAACAAGCTTCAAAACATAGGGCCCGATGAGGATCCCCGCTAGTATGTAGCCGGTGACATCCGGCAATTTCGCCAATTTGGTGACACGGGTAAGCAGAAAACCGGCAAGGAGGACCACCGATAACGATAAAAGAATAACCATCGTATGGTTGGGTTTGCTCAATAGTTCTACCATAACGATTTACTCCCCGAAAAGCGGCTGACCCCGATGAATTGGCCCGGGCGGACAATATTATTTAAGGCAACGTGCAGAATAGCAGGATAAATTAATGGCATCAAAGGCCGACTCTTGGCGTGACGTAGAGGGATTTCGTCCCGTGTACCCTTGGCGTTGCCTTACTATTTCAGTTAGGCTATCATTCTAATCGCAAAACAAATAAAATAATTTTATCGTTTCAGAGCATGCCATCATTTTTCCTAATAATTAGGAGATGGATTCGATGATCGACCCGAAACTTTATTCGCTGTTGGCAGTGGTTGAGTTCGGCAGTTACACTCGGGCCGCAAAACAGATTTCCCTTACGCAACCAGCTGTGACCCACCACATGAAGCAACTTGAGAAAGAACTGAACATCAAGATTTTCAATCGTACAGGCAACAGGATAAGGCCCACGAACGAAGGCCAGGTCCTCATCGATTACGCCCGTCGAAGCATCGCTTTATACCAGGCGATGAATCAGAAGATAGAGGACGAAAAAAGACATTTTCGCCACCTTACCGTGGGAATCACACCCACCGCTGAGAGCAACGCCGTTGCGGAGGTTCTAGGGGAATACAGCGCCAGTAACCTCGGCACCAAAATAACGATCGTAACTGGATCGATAAACAACCTTTATAATATGCTTAAAAACTTTGAGGTTGACCTGGTCGTTTCGGAGGGGAAAGTCCAGGATGAAAATATCAATTCCCTGTTGCTGGATACCGATTCCCTGGTGCTGGTTTTGTCCAACAATCACCGCCTGGCGAAAAAAAACATGATCACTGTCGGCGAATTGAAGGAACAGCCTTTGATATTACGAAGCCCGTCATCGGATACAAGGAACCTCTTCAGGGCGCACCTTGAAAGCCACAACATGTCCCTCGATGACTTCAACGTGATACTAGAAATAGACAATATCGGGACTATCAAAAACCTGATCAGGCGCGAGATCGGAGTATCAATATTATCGCGCAGCGTGTGCCTTGATGAGCTCAAGAAAGGAACCCTTTCCGTATTGCCCATAGAAAATCTGAGCATGACCCGGGAGATCAATATCCTTTACCACGGCGATTTCAGGCACGCTGATATATTACAGAGCATCCTGAAGGAATACAACAAGGCGATAAAGGATTATGGGGCGTAAGATAAAGGGCCTGGGTCGTAATCTGCAAGGCGTAAATAACAAGTTCAAAGGCGTTAATGGTCAAGGGCGAAAAGGAAAAATCGAAATTCGGATACAGAACACGGATCCCCCGTCATTCCGAGCGCAATGCAGCAAAGAGAAGGATCGTAATTTTCGTAAAGAGAAACTCAGATAGCTTGGTATTTCGTTCCCTGCGTTGACTAGGAGGGCGTGAATCGCCCGGTTTTTCGATCAACAATTTCGAAATTAACGAGGCGTCTCTTGACGCTTTTGAAGCGTTTCACGTAGAATCAAAGGACTAGCGATTTTTTGAACAAATAAGTCCTTGCGGTCACGGGGACAATTCCAAGAAGGAGGAGTCGATATGGGGAAGAGTTTTTTAGGTAAGTGTCTGCTTCTTGTCCTTGCGGCGATCCTTGTCATCGGAGCCCTGTCCGGCGTTGCCGTCGCCGAGGAGAAGGTGATCAAGATCGGAACCCTTTTTCCGCTCACCGGATCGGTGGCCCTTGCCGGCCAGCGGTGTCGCGCGGCCGTAGAGACCGCCGCGGAGGTCATCAACAACGCTCACCCCGAACTGCAGGTACCCCTGGCAGCGAAAGCTGGTCTCCTGGATGGCTATAAGATCGTCCTTATTCATGCCGACCACCAGGGCAAACCCGATGTGGCCAAGTCCGAAGCCGAACGTCTTTTCGACCAGGAAAAGGTTTGGACCATCGTCGGGTGCTACAACAGCGCTTGCACAAAACCTGCCAGTTTCGTGGCCGAACTAAAACAGAAAATCTTCATGTGTGGCTGTTCCAGCTCTGGCGCCCTGACGGAGCGCGACTTCAAATACTTTTTCCGCATGGCTCCCACGGACAAGACCGAGTCTCTAGAATTCGTCGAGTTCATCGAATATATCAATGAAAATAAAAACGCCGGCGTTAAGTCCGTAGGGTTGATTTACGAGAACACTGAGTTCGGTAAACACGCCGCCGAAGAAGGCCGCATGGCCGCCGAGGCCGGCGGTTTCAAGGTCGTCGCCGACGTCGCTTTCAACCCTGGCGCCACCAACCTAAACAGCGAGGTTCAGACCCTCAAGGCCGCTAATCCCGACGCGGTTTTCGGCGCTTGCCTCGGAGGAGACTACTCCCTCTGGGTTCGCACCATGAAGCAGATGGACTGGATCCCGAAAGTCGCCCTCAACTACTGCACAGGCTACCAGGACCCCATCATCACCGGCCAACTTGGTGACGACGCGAACTACTTCATGGGCGGCACCGGCTACGCGCCCGAGTTTGCTGAACTGATGCCCGCCGTCGCGGCCGTCGAGGAAATCTACAAGGCCAAGACCGATCCCAGCGTCCCCTTTGACAGCGACTCGATCCAGGAGGCGGTAGCTCTCTTCATCGTGGCCCAGGCCATCGAAAAATCGGGCAGTCTAGATCCGACGGTAGTAGCAGAAACCCTTTACGCTAACGAGTGGGAGTCCCCGCTGTCCATGGGCGGCAAGGTCGCCTTCTCGCCCGGCGGACAGAACGTCAAGGCCATGAGCATGCTCACCCAACTCCAGGGCGGGGAGTACAAGAGGATCTATCCTCTTGAGCTCGCCGACACGGAACCGGTCATTCCCATGGTCCCCTGGAAAGATCGCTAGCCAACACCCGGGGCCCGGTTTATAGATCCTGAACCAGGGACCGATTTTCAACGTCATTACCAGAAGCGGATCTTTCAGAGAGGCAGCAGGGGGTTCTCTGTTGCCTCTCTTGTTTCGCCGGTTCGCGAACCTTGGAATAAAAGCAACAACTGATGAACTGGGGGTGTACCCTTTATGGCCACGTTTCTCCAAGTCGCCTTTGACGGGCTGCTAAACGGGCTGCTTTATGCACTCGTGGCGGCAGGCCTGAGCCTCATCTGGGGTGTTATGGATGTCATCAATTTCGCCCATGGCGAGTTTCTCATGGTTGCGATGTACCTCAGCTACTGGCTCGGCTTTATCTGGAAGATCGATCCCCTGGTCTCCTCCATAGCCGGAGGGGCCTTCGTCTTCATCCTGGGGGCCCTTACTTACAAGCTCGTCATCAGCAGGACCATAGGCAAGTCCGCCATGTCCGCCCTCCTGGCAACTTTCGGGCTTTCCATGCTGCTCAAGAACGTATGCCTCAACCGTTTCTCGCCCAACTTCAGGATATTGCAGCATACGCTGTTGGGAGGGAAAACTTTCGCCCTGGCGGGAATCATCATTCCGGTGCCCCAACTGGTTATTAGTCTTGTCGCCGTGGCGCTGTTGTTCCTCGTCTACCTGCTCGTGAAGAAAACCCGCCTGGGTTGGGCCATCCAGGCGACGGCAATGGACAAGGAGGCCGCGGAATTAATGGGGATCAACACCGAATGGATCTACCTGCTCGTCTTCGGACTTGGAGGAGCCTGCGTGGGGATAGCTGGCGGCCTTTTGCCCTCCTACCTCGCGGTCCATCCAGAAGTGGGGGCTCTTTTCAGCCTTATCGCCTTCGTCTGCGTCGCCATGGGGGGATTCGGCAGCATCCCGGGAGCCCTTCTGGCTTCGCTCCTGATTGGCCTCGTTGAAGCCTTCGCGGGTTTTTATATCGCCCCGGTCTTCAAATACGTCGCCGTGTTCGGTCTCTACCTGGTGGTCGTTATGGTCAGGCCCCGGGGGCTCTTCGGATGGTGACGGCCATGATCCTCGCAGGAAAAAGTAAGAAAAAAGACCTATTCTGGCTTGGCCTGCTAGCCCTGTTCGCCGTGGTACCGCTGACTCCCTGGTTCACCCGCAGCACCTTCACACAACACGTGATGATCCAGGTGCTCCTTTACGCGAGCATGGCCCAGGCCTGGAATATCCTGGGCGGTTACTGCGGGCAGGTATCCTTCGGGCACTCCGTATTTTTCGGCATCGGCGCCTATGGAACAGCCATGGCCGTCGTGAAATTCGGTCTTATTCCATGGCCTGGCATCCTGGCGGGGGCGCTGATCGCTGCCGTCGTCGCCGTGGCGATCAGCTATCCCTGCTTCAAACTTAAAGGGCATTATTTCGCCATCGCTACCTTCGCCATAGTGGAAATATTCAACCGTCTGTTCATGGTCTGGTACTGGGTTGGCGGGGCTTTGGGACTCGATTATGGTTTCACCCAACCGGGTTGGAAGAATTTTGTCTGGTATCAGACTAAGGACTGTTGCTTCTACGGTGTCCTCCTCCTCTTCATCCTCGTCTTCGGCATCGTCCGGTGGATTGAGAAGCACCGCTTCGGTTTCTACCTGAGGGCCGTCAGAGAAGGACAGGACACGGCGGAATCGCTTGGGGTCAACAGTACCAGGGTCAAGTTATCGGCCATGGCGCTCTCGGCCTTCCTGGCCGCTCTCTGCGGAGCCTTCTTCGCCCAGTACAACTATCGCGTGGATCCTCCCATGGTTATGTCTCTTGACATGTCCATGAAGTTTGTTCTCATAACGATCCTCGGCGGCCTGGGCACATTCTACGGACCCCTCCTGGGGGCCGCCCTCCTCATCCCCCTGCAGGAATACACCCGCGCGTACCTTGGCGGGATTGGCGGAGGCGTGGACCTGATTATCTTCGGCCTCCTTATCATCATTGTGGTCGTCTACCAACCCAAGGGCATCATGGGCATTCTTGACCGGGCTTTCGCCAGGATAAAACGGTCCAGGGAAGGGAGGGAGTAGCATGGCCCTTCTTGAAGTGCGCAACCTTACAATGAAATTCGGCTCCTTGGTCGCATGCGACGATGTTTCCTTCAACGTTGAGAAGGGATCGATCGTCGGCCTGATAGGGCCCAACGGGGCGGGCAAGACGACCCTCTTCAACTGCGTATCGGGTTTTTACAAGCCCACTTCCGGCAGGATGTACTTCGATGGAGAGGAGGTCACTAACCTTCCGGCCCACGAAGTGGCCCGTCGCGGGGCTGTAAGAACCTTCCAGGTGGTACGCCCCCTGAAGGAGATGACCGTCATGGACAACGTCCTCGTGGGAGCCTTCCTGCGGGGAGCCAATGCCGATACGGCCCACGAGGAAGCCAGGGAATGCCTCAGCCTTTGCCGCCTTGAGGGAATGGCCGACCACCTAGCCGGGGGCCTGCCCACCGGGTACAAGAAAAGGCTTGAAATGGCCCGGGCCCTTGCCACGAAGCCGAGCCTGCTTATGCTCGATGAAGCGATGGCAGGACTGACGACGACGGAGATAAGGGAATCTATCGAAATAATAAAAGGCCTGAAAAAAGGGGGCATAACCCTTCTCGTGGTCGAGCACATCATGGAAGCCGTCATGTCCATCGCTGACAAGGTGGTCGTGCTTGACAGCGGGATAAAGATCGCCGAGGGCACCCCCCAACAGATAGTGGAGGACGAAAAAGTCATAACGGCCTATCTCGGGGCCAAGTTCGCCGAAAGGATGAAACAGGCGGGAGGGGTGACGAGGAATGGCTGATCTAATACTGAGAGTCCAGGGTTTTCATTCCGGGTACGACGGTGTTCCCGTCATACACGGGATAGACCTCGAGGTAGCCAGGGGCGAACTGGTGGCCATCGTCGGCGCCAACGGCGCTGGCAAAACGACCACCATGAGGACCATTGCTGGACTGATGCATCCCTACAAAGGTTGCGTGCTCTTCGAGGGCGAGGATATCTCCAGGAAGAGAGCCCACGAGACGAACCGCATGGGTATAAGCTACGTCCCGGAAGGAAGGCGACTCTTCCCCAAACTAACCATCGAGGAGAACCTGGAACTCGGCGCTTTCACCAAGACCGACCGAAAGGAGATAGATCGAAGCCTTGAACAGGTCTTCGACCTTTTCCCCAAACTCTTTGACCGGCGGACCCAGATCGCCGAGACCTTAAGCGGCGGCGAGCAGCAAATGGTGGCCATCGCCAGGGGGCTCATGTCAAACCCCCGCCTGCTCCTCCTGGATGAACTATCCCTGGGGCTCATGCCTTCCCTCGTGGAAAAGGTCATGGAGGCGGTGGTTTCCATCAACCGGTCTGGGGTGACCATCCTCCTGGTGGAGCAGATGGTCCAGGAGGCGTTGGAGATCGCCGACCGAGGCTACGTCCTTCAAACCGGAAGGATCGTCCAGCAGGGGACAGCCAGGGAACTCCTGGACTCCCCCGAGGTCCGCAAGGCTTACATGGGTATGTGACCAGGCCTTTCCCGCGTTTCCGGGATATCTTGGCTCTCGGCGGCCCAGGCGCTCCCTCGCCGCCAAGGGCCCAAAGATGGGGGCGAAATGAGATGGAAGGCAATGCGCAGATTTACATTGAACTGGAAGGCATCATCCCGAAGATCTGGAGGAGAATCGTCGTCCCCTCCTTCATCACCCTCGACCGACTGAGCGATGTGATCCAGATTGTCATGGGCTGGTCGGGAGAGCACATGCACATATTTTCGATAAAAGGCAGGCAATACATGGACCTTCCGGAGGATAACCCAGAGGCGCGCGAGGAAGGGCTCTTCCGATTGGGATCCCTGGTTTCCTCGAAGGGTTCACCCTTCACCTACACCTATGATCTGGGCGACAACTGGACCCACCTGGTGAAGGTGGAAAAGATGGGCATGGAAGACGATGACGAGTGGGGGAACCTCTTCTGCGTCGATGGAGGGGGCGCTTGCCCACCCGATGACTCGGGCGGTGTGCCCGGTTTCCTGGAGTTCCGCCGGTCCATGGCCGACAAAAAAGATCCCCAGCATGAATTTTTCCTGGAGTGGTACGGGGAGGAGTTCGACCCCGACAATTTCGATCCGGGCGAGGCAAATATCACTCTGCTTTACTATATTCTTTGGTCCAGGGAACGCCTGCTGCCATGGACGGAGGATTGATCGGCTAAGGAGGCGCGAGGTCCCAACGCTCCTCGGTGATATCCCTTCCCCATATGAAATGGGCCTTCGTCTCGGTCAGGTGGAAACCGAAGGCCTCGTAGAGATGCTTGGCGGCATGCAGCTCGCTGACCGTCCAAAGGAAGACCCTTTCATGGCCCCGGCCACGGGAATATTCCAGCGCCGTTTCCATGAGCGTCCTGCCCAGGCCCAGGCCCCTGAAAGCCGGTTCCAGCAGGAACCATCTCAACTGTCCCAGATTGGGCGAGGTCTCGACGATGGCGATCGAACCAACCACGTTGCCGCCGCAATCGGCGACCCATACTTCTCCCCTCCCTCCAAGTTCATGGAGATACTGGGCCATCCCCGCCAGGAGGTAATACTCGAAGGTATCGTCAAAACCGTATTCTTCCCTGTAGAGAATGCAATGCCTCCAGGATACCAGGCCCAACTCCCCCGCCCTGTAGGGCCGTATGGCAATACTCCGCACTTTCGCGCTTCCACGGATGTCTTCGAGGGATTCAGCTATCGCTCTTTGTTTCTCCGGCGATAGGTTTTCCAACAAAATCTTCCTTGGCTTCACCGGTTTCGTCCCCCCCTCCCACCTCGCTCACCCAAATTTTCTACTCTCTTGTTTTTACGCATTTAGATTAGACGAGAACCTTTTCTCCCGCCAGCCCCGGCGAGAATTTTTTTGATTTACGCCACCTCGCCTTCCATGTTATCCTACTTTTATAGCGGCCGAGATCTCCAGGGCTCACAATCTGCCGAAGGACAGGGGTATCTATATGAAGGGTTTTTACAAGCGTTTTGCCAATCTCATCTTCGGATTGTTTCTCTATGCCCTCGGGATAGCCATAACGATGAAGGCCAACCTGGGCTACGCCCCATGGGATGTTTTCCACCAGGGGATTTCCAACATGATAGGCATAACCATCGGCAATGCCAGCATCCTCGTTGGGCTCATCATAT
>JAAYIZ010000073.1 GCA_012523215.1 Thermovirga sp. | reverse complement strand
TGAGTTCCCTGGAGATGATCTCCATCGCGTCCTCCCGGAGATAACCGAATTCATGCTGGGTGTTCTGGAGGATGGGGATCAGGCCTCCCTTTACACCCTTCCAGGGTTCAATTATCTTCTTGACTTTTTCCTCGACGTCCGCCGCTTGGACCGCTACCACAAGGACCACCACCTGAATTATTATTTTCAAATATTGAGACCCTGAAAAGCCAAGTGAATTATATCACTTTATAGATAAATTGCAAACATTCCTGAATAAAAACAACTTCAACACACAGGTTCCCCGACGGGGTTTGCGCTGGCTTTAGAAAAGGCCTTTGGGGCTAGCGCGGTCCCAGGGCCAGAGGACTTCCCGCCCATCGATACCTTTGAGCGCGAGGGCCAGCTCCTCGAAGGATGGTTTCTCCAGCAGGGCCGGGGTGGTTTTTTGAAGGCTTATATCCTTCAGGGTATGGGCGTCGGAAGACCTGATCACCGGTCTTTTCCCTGTCATTCCGAGCCATTGGAGCGCCTCTTCGCTGGAAAGGTGTGCCGAAAGTTCCACGGCATCCACTTCGAGGCTCTCCGGGATCATGCCCAGGACCGCCACGTAGGAGTAGGCCGGTCGGTCGATATGGGCCAGGATGCTTATGCCTCCGAAGGAACGTATCTTCTCGATGACCTCGTCCGCGGTGGCGTCAATGCCTTGCACCAGGAGGTATTCGTACTCATCGATGATTTTGTTGTTCTCGTCGATGACGAATTGGTCACCGAATTTGTCGGGCCTGTTCCGAAAATGGGGGAGCCGTTCGCTGACCCATTTTTCGAAAGTACGCGCCTTCTCGATATTAGGCATCAGGCAGAGAACGTGGATGTCTTCCGAGGACTGGACCTCCAGCCCGCAAATAACCTCGACGCCCGAACCTTCCGAGGACCTGGCGAGGGCCTCGGTATTAAGGGCGGAGTTGTGGTCCGTTATAGCGATCAGGTCGATGTTCTCCTCGGAGCAACGGGTAATAATATCGGGCGCCCCCATATCCAGTTCGGCGCAGGGGGAGAGGACCGTATGGATGTGCAGGTCCATGCTGTAAAGGTTCATACCCTGGATCCGTTCCTTACCCCCATGGCGTAAAGCCTTCCGCAGGCCTCGAAGGAATCCATCTCTGTCGAGGCCAAGGCAATTCCTTCCCTCTGGCACTGCTCTCTTAATTCCGGTGACGGAATCCTTCCCGAGGCCAGGAGGATGAGGGGAACCTCTTTTAGCAGCGCCACGGCGGCCACGTTAACATGATTCTGGATGGTTACCCATAGCGCTTTCTCGGGCGCCGAGCCCATAACAAAGCTCAGCAGGTCACCCGCGAATCCTTGGGTGATCTCCACCTTCTCCCCGCCGGCCACGTGGATCGTGACTCCCTCCAGGTTCTCAAGGATGTCCCCTATTTTCATTCCCTTTCCTCCTGGGTAATGGTATGGACAAACCTTTTAGAAAGTTCGTTGAGCTCGTGGGAAAGGTTCCCCATTTTTTTCCTCAGCCTGAAGATGCAATCGTCCAGCGAAGCCTCTCCGCGGACTATATCCTCGGCCATCACCCTGCAGGTCGGCCGACCGCAGGTCCCGCAGTCAAGGTGGGGCAGTTCGGCGTAGACGGACTGTAATTCCGAGAGCTTCTCCATGGCCTTTGCGACGTCCTTGCCCAGGGGGATCTGTTCGATGGGGAGGATCTCCTGTTGGAGCTTCCATACGCCGGCCCGGTAAAGATCTTCCAGGATCGCTATTTTTTCCTTGTCGATCTCCTTGACAAAGGGGTAATCCTCGACTTTAAGCCTGCTGAGAAAGGGGGATTCGGCGTTGGCTATCCC
>JAAYIZ010000072.1 GCA_012523215.1 Thermovirga sp. | reverse complement strand
TTTTACGATTACCGGTGGGTGCCGCCCCCGGATATGATCGTTTCCCAGTGGGTGAGGATGAAGTGCATGTTCGGGTGCCCCGACTACGGCAGGAATGCCTCCTGTCCTCCCCATGTGCCCTCCGTCCAGGAATGCCGGGAACTGCTGGGGGAATACTCCCATGCCCTTCTGATACACCTGGCCTGCGAAGTGCCCCCTGAAAGAATGCGCCAATGGTGCCTGGAGAACCAGGAAGGGCTGATCGAGGCGGAGAGGCAAATCTTCCTCGCGGGGTTCGAAAAGGCCTTCCTTCTCTCTTTCGATAACTGCAACCTCTGCGAGGTATGCGTGGCTCACCCCGGGGAGTGCAGACTGCCCTACAAGAGGCGTCCCACCATGGAGGCCTTTGCCATCGACGTCTATTCCAGCGTCAGGAAGTTCGGCTACACTCTTTCGGTCAAAAAGGACCGCCAGGAAAAGCCCGACCGGTTCGCCCTGCTGCTGGTGGAGTAGAAAGAAAATCCTGCGGAAACGCCCCGATGGGCCGACCCCCCGGCGAGGCCGGCAAGTCTTTACCATCCTTTACATTTCTCAACTCCATCTTCATCATCGAGAGATTAAAATCATGGGCAAACAAAGTGAGATCGGGTGATAGGTCATGACGCTGATGAAAAGAGCGCTTCTTTTGTTTTCGCTGCTTCTTCTGTTTTCGGGGCTGTCGCTTACGATCCCGGCCGAAGCCGCTCCGCCGGCGATGGACCTGGAGGAATGCATTGAAAGGGCCCTGGCGAATCACCCGGACTTGGCGGCTGGGCGGGCGGACCTGGCTGCGTCGGAAGCCAGGACGGGTCAGACCAGGGCCGGAACTTACCCGTCGATAAGTTTCTCCTCCGGTTTTTCCGAGAGATCCTCGACAGGGTCGGGTCCATCGGAGGGATCGTGGTCGAGCGGTATAACCCTCTCCCAGGTCGTGAGCGACTGGGGGAGGAGCCATATCTCGCTCAAAAGAAGCCTGCTCGACGTCGAAGGTAAGGACCTTGCCCTGGCGGCGAAACGCTCCGATATCATGTTCGAGGTAACGAGGTCTTATTACCAGGTATTAAAAACCGGGAAAAACCTCGAGGTAGCCGAAGAAACCCTGTCCTTGAACGATGAGAGGCTGGAACAGGCCGAGGCCTTCTTCAGGGTGGGGCGGGTCTCGAGGTACGACGTAACAGCGGCCCAGGTTTCGAGGAGCAACGCCAACCTCGCCCTCGTGCAGGCCAGGACCGCCGGTAAAGAAGCGATGACTTCGCTGAAAGCGGCGATGGGGTCGCCCGACCTGCCCGACTTCTCCGTAGTGGACATCGGCGATGACCCGGAAGCGTCTTTCCCGGCGGGGTTGCCTTCGCTGGAGGCCGCCGTGGGTTCCGCCCTCGAGAACCGGCCCGATCTGAAGAGTTACAGGGTAAGCCTCGCGTCGGCCGAAGCGGCGGTCTCCCTCGCCAGGCTGGATAACGCTCCGAAGTTGGACCTGTCGGGGAGTTTCGGATGGGGCTCGACCGATTTCTGGGGGCAGGACAGCTGGAGGGCTGGGATGACCTTGTCCTTTCCCCTTTACGATGGGGGGCTCAGGAGGGAAAAGTTGCTGGAAGCGAGCGCCAACCTCGAGGGAGCCGAAGCCCGCCTCGAATCCTACAGGCAGCAGGTCCTGAAGGATGTCACGAGCGCCTGGCTGGCGGCGTCGGATTCAACGGAAACGGCGGCCGCGGCTGCCGAGGGTCTGCGGATGGCATCGGAGAACCTCGAGATCGCCACGGGAAGGTACAAAACGGGGGTCGGGTCACCCCTGGAGGTTTCCGATGCAACGAAAAACTTCGCCGAGGCGAAAGCGGCGTGGTTCGGCGCGCTCTACGACGGGATGACCGCCAGGGCCGCCCTTGAAAAGGCGATGGGAGTGATTCGATGATGAAGAACTGGCTCAAAAGTCGAAAGTTCCTGGCCGCCGCGATCATCATCGTGGCCGCGGCCGGTTTCTGGCTCTATCACAGCCGCTCTTCCGACCGGCCCGTCGTCCAGGCCACTGCCGTCGTGCGGGGAGGCATCGTGAAGACCGTATCGGCCACGGGGTCTCTGAACGCCGTCAATACCGTGAACGTAGGGGCCCAGGTCTCGGGGACGATAAAAAAGATACACGTGGACTACAACTCCGTCGTGACCAGGGGCCAGCTCCTCGCCGAGATAGACCCGTCGCTGCTGGAGGCCAACATCCGTCAGTCCGAGGCCAGCGTGCTCTCCGCCGGGGCTTCGCTCCAGGAGGCCCGGGCGACCCTGGCCGAGGCGGGAAAAAACCTGGAGCGCAACCGGGACCTTTTCTCAAAGGGGTATATCGCCGCCATGGAGCTCGACCAGTCGCAGACGGCCTACGAGACCGCCCTTTCGCGTCTGAGGAGCGCCGAGGCGTCCCTTTCCCATGCGAAGGCGGACCTGGAGTACAAGAAGATAAATTTCGGGCATGCCAGCATCGTATCGCCCATCGACGGGGTGGTGATTGACAGGGAAGTGGACGAAGGCCAGACGGTGAACGCCAGCCAGTCGGCCCCGACGCTCTTCACCATCGCCGAGGATCTGGCCAGGATGCAGGTGGAGGCCAACGTGGACGAGGCCGATATAGGGCAGATCCGGCAGGGACAGGCGGTCCGGTTCACCGTGGACGCCTTCCCGGAGGAGTCCTTCCTGGGTTCCGTCAAAGAGGTGCGCCTTGCCGCCGCCACCACCGACAACGTAGTGACCTACAGGGTAGTCATTTCCGTGGATAACGAGAGGAAGATCCTGATGCCGGGCATGACCGCCAACGTTTCGGTAATAGTCGAGAAAAAAGATGACATTCTGAAGGTGGCCAGCTCCGCCCTCAGGTTCAAGCCCACGGTGGAGGCGAGCGGTCCTCACCCTAAGGGAACTGTCCTCTGGACCCTTGAAAAGGGAGAACTGGTGCCTCATCGCGTGAAGACCGGGATCTACGACGGCCTGTTCACCGAGGTCGAGGGGGAGGGCGTCACCGAGGGCATGGAGGTGGTGACTTACATGTCCGCCCCGTCGGAGGGCAGGACATCCAGCGCCTTCGGTTTCGGGAGCCGCTCCAGGTGACGATCCGATGGCGATGAACGAACTGGTCAGGCTGGAGGTCATCACAAAAATATACGATCTCGGCGATGTCCGGGTGGAGGCGCTCAGGGATGTCAGTTTCACCGTGGAGGAGGGGGAGTTCCTTTCCATCATGGGGGCTTCCGGTTCCGGCAAGTCGACGCTCATGAACATCCTGGGATGCCTGGATACGCCGACGAGGGGCCGTTATTACCTGGAGGGGCATGACGTCAGCAGCCTGTCAAGGGATGAACTGGCGGATATCCGCAAGCACAAGATCGGCTTCGTCTTCCAGGGTTTTAACCTGCTGCCCCGCATGACGGCCCTGGAGAACGTCAAGTTGCCCATGCTCTACAACGGTGTCCACCCCTCCTTGAGGGACGAAAAGGCCATGGATGCCCTGGAGATGGTGGGCCTGGGCGACAGGGCGCAGCATCAGCCCCAGCAGCTGTCGGGCGGCCAGCAGCAGAGGGTGGCCATCGCCCGGGCCCTGGTGAACGACGCCTCGGTTATACTGGCCGACGAGCCGACGGGGAACCTGGACAGCAGGACCAGCAGGGATATCATGGATCTCTTCACGAAATTGAACGATAAACACGGCAGGACCATAATCCAGGTCACCCATGAGCCGGATATGGCCGCCTACGGGAAAAGAGTGCTCACCTTCCGCGATGGAATGGTTTTGAAAGACGAAAGGACCGGGCGATCATGATCTCCCTTTGGGAAACGTCGAGAATCTCCTTCAGGGCCCTGGCCGTCAACAAGATGCGTTCGGCCCTGACCATGCTCGGGATAATAATCGGCGTCATGGCGGTGATCATGATGTTCGCCGTCGGCTCCGGCGCGAACCGGGAGATATCCGACCGGTTCTCCAGCATGGGGAGCAACCTGCTCACCGTGAGGCCCGGGACCGGCCAGGCGCCGGGCGGGGTGCGGAGCGGTTCGGTCAATACCCTCACCGCGGACGACGCCAGGGCCATAGCGGAGGAGTGCATGGCCGTGGCCTACGCAGCCCCCGTCTACGGAGGTAGCGCCCAGGTCGTCTACGGCAACCAGAACTGGTCCACCTCGATCACGGGGACGACGCCCGATTACCTCTTCGTCCAGGACTGGGCGGTGGGATCGGGCACGGTCTTCACCGACCAGGACGTCAGGAGCGCCACCAAGGTCTGCGTCGTGGGGAAGACCATCGTGGACAACCTCTTCGGCGGGGAGGACCCGATCGGAAAAACCCTGCGGGTCAGGAACGTGCCCATGGTAGTGGTGGGTGTCCTGGGCGAGATCGGGACAAACCCCATGGGCAGGGACCAGGACGACATCGTCCTCGTGCCGGTGACGACGGTCCAGAGAAGGCTTTTCAGTTCTTCCCGGTCTGGTTCGGTTTCCACCATCATGGTGAAGGCCCACAGTTCGGAACTGCTGGGATCCGCCCAGGACCAGGTCACGTCGCTCCTTTCGATGAGGCACCGTATCCGCGAGGGAGGAGAGGAGGACTTCACCGTCCGCAACATGGCCCAGATGATAGAGAACGCCAAGGCCGCGACGAGGACGATGACGCTGCTCCTGACGGCGGTGGCGGGGGTTTCCCTCCTCGTGGGGGGGATAGGGATCATGAACATCATGCTGGTCTCCGTCACGGAGAGGACCCGGGAGATAGGCATCCGGATGGCCCTCGGCGCGAAGACCGTCGACATAAGGCTCCAGTTCCTCGTGGAGGCCCTGATGCTCTCTCTGCTGGGGGGGGCGACGGGTATAATCCTCGGCGTGGCGGGAGCCCTCTCCATATCGAGGGGCTTCGGCTGGGCCGTGGATATTTCTTTCTTTTCGATCTCCCTGGCCTTCGGCTTCTCGGCCTTCGTGGGCATCTTTTTCGGTTATTACCCGGCCTGGAAGGCTTCACTCCTGAACCCCATCGAGGCCCTGAGGTACGAATAGGGGCAGCCGGTCAAAGGTCAAAAAAGGATGATTACCCCTTATAATCGGACCATGTCGTCAGATCGGGAGTGATGACCAGTTGTTGAGGGAACCCGTCGTTATCTATGTTTTCTCCGGTTCCGGCAATACCCATGCCGTGGCCGGGAGGGTAGCAGGGACATTGCTCGATGGGGGAATAGCCGCCCAACTGAGGCCCCTCGAAAGGAGCGATCCCGGGGATACTCCTTCCGTCGGCACCGTCGGCCTTGCCTTCCCGGTGGCACTGTTGTCCACTTATCCCTTCGTCTGGGAGTTCGCGGAAAACCTGGCCGATGGACGGGGCAGGGGAATCTTCATGATCGACACCCTGTCTGGTCTCAGCGGGGGGATCGTCGGCCCGATGAGAAGGGTCGTATCTGCAAGAGGTTACCGGCCTGTAGGGGCTGTCGAGATAAGGATGCCCTCCAATTACGCGAGGACCGAACGGGAGAACTCCAGGGACGACGCCTTGCGCCGCCGGGGTCTCAAAAAGGCGTCCGCCTTTGCGAGAAACCTGGCGGCGGGGAGGACCTCCTGGCGTTCCGTCCCCCTGCTGCCGGAGTTCGTGAAAAGGCTGGGCCACAATCCCCAAAGCAGGGCATGGAAGTTCCTGCGCGGAAAGTATCCCTTGGCGGTCGATGTGGAAAGGTGCTCGAGATGCGGCCTTTGCGCCGAGGTCTGCCCCGTCTCTAACATCACCATGGAGACCTTTCCCCGTTTCGGCGAGGGCTGCCTCTTCTGCCAGCGGTGCATAGCCCTCTGCCCCAGGGAAGCCATCGGGGTTAAGGGCCGGTCCTTTGTGCCCTGCAGGGGATCGAGCCGGGAAAAAATGCTCGAACTGGCCGGCGCAAGCCGCGGCACCCGCAAATACTGAGACCCCGGCAAAGCTTTCGGGAGGGGCAGGAATCCGGAAAAGCGTGACCGGTCAGCGGGGGTGCCGTGGACGGGCTAATTCCCCGTCTTTTGGGCCTTTCGCTTCCGGTGGCGTATGAATATGACCCGGTTGCCCGATTCCCCATTAACGGCGCGGGATTCCACCTCGAAGAGCCCCGTGGCCTTCACCAGGGAACTCAGCTTCCTGAACCCGTAGTTCCGGGAGTCGAAGGAAGGGGACTGGTTGGAGATATGCTGCCCTACATTGCCGAGGGCGGCCCACCCGTCCTCGTCGGCGACGGCGTCGACGCTGTTGCGGAGAAGGTTAGTCAATTTCGTGTCGCCCCTGAGCAGTTTCGGGGTCTGTTTCTTTTTTGTCGCCTGTTCCTCTT
>JAAYIZ010000071.1 GCA_012523215.1 Thermovirga sp. | reverse complement strand
GAAGCCGATCGAAATGCCGACGGCGAAAGCTGCTGCTAGAATTACAGGCAACATTCGTACATCACTCCTTATTCCGTTGTCAAGTTTCGTAGTTGTCGATCTATTCAGCAGTCGCTATATGCAAAAAAGCGTCTTGATGTATTCTACAGATTAGGAAGCTCAACCACAAGTCCGCCGAAGGGCTTCCCTTATGACGGAGTCGGTAAAGCCTCTACGGGACAACCTGCCCCAGACCTTCTCCATCTCAAGTTGGGGCCCCCAATGGCGGATCAGTTCCAAAGCCTTCCCGATCTCGTCTTCCCGGTCAAAGATGACCATGTCCTCCACGATATTTCGTTCAATCCCTCTTTTGAGGAGTTCCATTCTCATCCTTTTGAAGCCGTATTCCCTGTGGGTTGAAACGAAGAGCTCACAGTAGCGCAGGTCATCGATAAATCCCGATTCCTTCATTTCCCGGCATATCCTTTCCGAGGTCTCTCTCGAAGCTCCCCGGGCCAAAAGTTTCCTCCTGAGCTGCCCACAGGTCAGTTCCGACCAGCTGACCAGTCTCAAGGCATATTCCAGCAGTCCTTCGGTACTTTCACCTTTTTTCATAAGTCACGCTGTCCCCGCCAGCTTCATCTTCGTTCCCAGTTTTTTGAAAACCTCCCGGCGAAGATCGGGGTAGCCGGACAAGGCCGGATCCGATGCAATGAGCGAGAAGGCGTCTTCTCTCGCCTCCTCCAGGAGGCGCCTGTCTTTCACAAGGTCGGCCACCCTGAAATCGGTTATTCCATGCTGCCTTACCCCGCAGATCTCGCCGGGCCCCCTAAGGACAAGATCTTTTTCCGCTATCTCGAACCCGTCCGAAGATGAGCACATGGCTTCAATCCGCGCCTTCCCATCCTCAGTACCCGGCTTTCCAACGAGAAAACAAAAACCCCCCGCTCCACCCCTTCCTACCCTTCCCCTGAGTTGGTGCAGTTGCGAGAGGCCGAAACGATGGGCGTCCTCGATCACGATCACAGTGGCGTCTCTCACATCGAGACCGACCTCGACAACGGTCGTGGAGACAAGGATCGAAAGGTCTCCCCTGTCGAACATATCCATGGTGGCCTGCCTCTCCTCGGAGGGGAGTTGGCCATGAAGGATGCCGATTTTCTTCCTGGGAAATCGTTTTGAGAGCATTTCATGGCGTCTTATTACAGGCATAAGGGGAAGCTTATCGCTCTCCTCGATCACCGGGCAAACCCAGTAAACCCTTCCTCCCTTGGCAGTCTCCTCTGAGATGAACTCAGCCAGGCGAGGATCATCGGGATTCCGCAAGTAACTGGTCACCGTGGGAGTTCTTCCCGGAGGAAGTTCGTCAATCACGGAGAAGGCCAGGTCGCCGTATACGGAGAGAGTCAGAGTTCGTGGTATGGGGGTGGCGGTCATCACGAGCACGTGGGGGTGATCGCCCTTCCCGGTCAAGGCCCCTCTCTGGAGAACGCCGAACCGATGCTGCTCATCCACCACCACGGCGGCCAACTTTCCGAATCTTACCGTCTTTTGAATAAGGGTATGGGTCCCCACCGTAATACAGGGTTTCCCGGAAGCTATCTCCGCCAGGACTTCCTCCCTGCGCGTGTTCGGCAGGGATCCGGTGAGAAAATGAACGGGGATTCCCAGGATGGAAAGCCAATCTGATATTCTCCTGAAGTGCTGCCTGGCCAGGATCTCGGTGGGGGCCATGATCGCTCCCTGGAAACCGCTGTCTATCGCAGCGATCAGGAAGATCACCGCCGCCACCGTCTTACCCGAACCCACGTCTCCCTGGAGCAGCCTGTTCATGGGAACGTTTCCCGAGCTGTCCAGGGCGAGTTCTCGAAGGACTTTCTTTTGGGATACCGTAAGGGAGAAGGGAAGAATGCCCGAAAGGAACCGTCTCATCATGGGGCCCTCCCACTCAAGGGGTTTCCCTTCCGTATCTTCCAGGTACCCTTGCTTTCTTATGGCAAGGGCCACCTGGAGGAGGAAGAGTTCCTCGTAGGCCAGCCTTTTCCTGGCTCGAGCCCACTCTTCGCGCCCCGAGGGGAAATGCATCTCTGAAAGGGCTTCCTGCTGGGAAATAAAGCCCTTGGACTCCCGTAAAAAAGCGGGCAGGGGATCAAGGAGGTCCCCGGGGAAGGATGCGATAGCATCCGAAACAAGCCGTCGCAGCCACTTCTGGTACAAACCTTCCGTTCCGGGGTAGACAGGGACGATAGTCCTCCGGCCGGAGGAATCATCCTCCTCGGCCAGGATCTCGAACTCCGGGTTGGTAAACTGTAAAAACCCTCCTCTTCTTTCGACCTTCCCGTAGAAGGAGGCCTTCGAACCCGGCGGCAGTATCTTTTCAAGGCCCTTCCGGTTAAACCAGATCGCTTGGACAAGGCTTGATCCGTCACTGAGCAGGGCCGTCACCAGGGAGAGGTTTCTCCTCCTGGTGGGTTTCCTCTCAATGGCCAACACCGTGGCGACGGCCGAGGAGTAGGAGCCCGCCTGGAGTAAACCCAGGGGCGCAGCCTCACCCCTGTTCTCGTAACGGCGGGGAAAAAGGTAAAGGAGGTCCTCGATGGTTTGCACACCAAGCCTGAGAAGCCGAGACGCCCGTACGGGCCCAACCCCCTTCAGGAACCTGACGGGGGAGTCTCTCGCCAGGCTCTCCGTCACTGATGGCTCTCTCCTTCCCCTTTGCCCTCTTCTTCCTCCGCAGGAGCCTCCAGCGAATTCAGCATGGACCCGAACTTGGCAAGCAGGCCCTTGAACTCAGCCACGAACTGGTAACGGACCTGCCTCAGCCTCTGGATATCCCGCTTGTGGACGTCCACCCTGTCCTTTGCGTTGATGACGATCTTGTGAGCCTGGGCCTCGGACTCGGCGATGATAACCTCGGCCTTGATTTCGGCACTGCTCACTCTTTCTTCGGCGCTCTTCTGCGCTAGGACGAGGGCTTCCTGCAGGGACTGCTTCAATTCTGTGTATTCCCTGATCTGTTCATCAAACCTTGAAAGCTGCACTTCCAGGGTCTTAATCCTTTCCGAGTAAGCCTGCAGGCTTCCGGCTACCTTTTCAAGGAAATCCTCGACCTCCTCGGGATTATAGCCCCTCATGGCCTTGCTGAAATTGATCCTCTCGATATCAAGAACGGTCAACAGGTCTGCCAATTCTTTCCCTCCCTGCCCGTGGGGTCAATATTGTCTCCTGCCGAAAAGGGCGGTCCCTATTCGCACCATGGTGCTCCCTTCCATCACGGCATATTCAAAGTCGTCGCTCATGCCCATGGAGAGAACAGGAAG
>JAAYIZ010000070.1 GCA_012523215.1 Thermovirga sp. | reverse complement strand
CTGGCATGCTGCTGAAGTGCTCATGGGCCTCCTCCTTTCCCTTCGCTGTTTGGGGCTAATTGTAGGGGATTCTATCCGGCTTCGGCGGATCTGTCAAGGGATCTCTTTTGCAGTTGTCGCCGGACAGGGACAGGGCCCTCCGTTTCAGGTCGGCCGAAACAGGGTTTTTGTCCGGTATTGATAAAAAACCGCCGCTGAGCAGGAGAAGGATCGAAACAGGGGCCTGCCCTTGGGCAGGCCCCTGTCGAATATCCCTCGAAGCGTCCCCGGTCCCTAATTGAAAAGGAGGTCGGGCAGCCAGGTGACGATCTTGGGGAAGATGATGCACAAGGCCAGGCAGACCAGCTGGGTCGCCACGAAGGGCACAATCGAGCGGTAGATGTCGTTCATGGTCACTTCCTTCGGTGCGATCCCCTTTATCAGGAACAGCATCGTGCCGAAGGGAGGAGTGAGATAACCCGTCTGGGTGTTGACCGCGTAGAGCACGCCCAGCCACAGGGGGTCGAAGCCGTAAAGGGGAAGTATGGGAAGCAGGATGGGCAGGGTTATCATAAGGATGCTCCAGGCGTCGATGACGCAACCCAGGAGGAACCAGACAACCTGTATCCCTATCAGCATAGTCCACCATCCGATCTCGTAGGTCTCGACCAGCCTGATGACCATCCTGGAGGCGCCCAGCCCCATGTAAACCGCCGCGAACCCCTGGGCTGCGAAGAGGATCCACATCATGAAGCCCTGGACCTGGATGGTGGTGTAGGCCACGCTTTTTATCAGTTCCCAGTTCAGCCGCCTGTGGATGGCGCTGCAGACGAAGGCGCCCAGGGCTCCCACGGCGGCGGCCTCGGTCGGCGTAGCTATCCCGGTGTAGATGGAGCCTAAAACGGCGATGATCAGCAGCAGGGGCAGGATCACGCCCTTGAGGGAAGCCACCTTGCCCTTCCAGTCGGCCCTCTCCTCGGGAGGGATGGCGGGCCCAAGTGCCGGGTTTATGTAGCACCTGATCAAAATATAGCCGATTATCAGGAAGGAACAGAGGATCCCGGCACCCATGCCACCGGCGAAGAGGCCGCCGATGGAGACTTGGGCTATGGTGCCGTAAAGGACCAGGGAGATGCTGGGAGGGATCAGCGGTCCCAGGACTCCCCCCGCCAGGATGCAGCCCGTGGCCAGCCTCTTGTCGTAACCCCGCTTGAGCATGGCGGGGAGGGCCATAACGCCCATGACCACGACTCCCGTGGAGGCTATGCCGGACATGGCGGCTATCAGCGTGCAGGCCAGGACGGTGCCCACCGCCAGGCCTCCCCTGAGGCCCCCCGACCAGCGGTACATCATTTCGTACAGCCCTTCCGCCACGCCCGAACGCTCCAGGACGGTAGCCATCAGCACGAAAAGTGGGGCCGCCACCAGCGTCGTGGTGGACATCATCGAAAAGGTCCTGGCCACGATGATGAAGAGTGATTCGGGACCCCAGAAAACGGCGGTGAAGACCGTGGCCAGCCCGCCCAGGACGAAAGCTACGGGGAGCCCCAGTGCTAAAAGAAGGAACATGCCGCCGAAAAGAAGGATGGAAATTAGTCCGATATCCATGGGGTCACCTCAATTTCCGCCCGTGGCTTCCGCATCGGCCGCGGCAATGATATCGCGCCCTGTCAGGGCAAGATGCAGGTCCTTGATGGTCTTGGTCATCCCCTGCAGCAGCATGAAGACGGCCGCGAAGGGTATGGTCCACTTGATCGGCCAGAGTAGAGGGCCCCAGGTGCTGTCGCTGAACTCGTTCACCTGGAGGCTTTCCCAGGCCCAGGGCGCGCTCTTCCAGAGCATGACCCCCACGAAGGCGTAGAACATGGTCCAGGTGAAAAGGTCCAGGATGGCCTTCGTACGCTTTGGGAAACGCACATAGAAGACCTCCACGTTGACGAAGGCGTTGTGCCGCAAGGCGTAAGCCCCGCCAAGTATGAAGTGGGCCCCGTAGAGCATGCAGGAGGTCTCGTGGGCCCAGATGGTCGGCCTGCCGAAGGCATACCTCATTATCACCTCGTACACCAGCACCAGCATTGTCGGATAGACGAGAAAGGCCACTACCTTGCCCATCCGGTCGTTCATTTTCTCAACGGTCAAGATGAAACCGGTCAAAAAATCCAATCGCCTCACCCCATCGTAAGCCTCGGTTTCCGAGGGACTGTAAAAAAGAACCCCCCTCCCCTGGATGGAGAAGGGGGGTGCTTAAGCCGGGATTCGATCGTTAATCGATGTAACCGTAATCCCTCATGAACTGCTTGATGATCTCGATGGCCTCGTAGACCCTGGCATCCTT
>JAAYIZ010000069.1 GCA_012523215.1 Thermovirga sp. | reverse complement strand
GTATTCTCGACCGCCATATGAGAAATGGGCTCAAGTGCGTCGATTCCGGGACGGTTTGGATTGGGCCGGGTGTTGTCATCGGCGACGACGTGACGGTAGAACCCTTTGTGCAGGTGTGGGGAGCGTCAAAGATCGGTAGCGGCTCCAGGTTGGGCAGTTTCTCTATTGTCAGGGACAGCGTTTTAGGCGAGAATGTCCACCTATTGGGGCATGTCGTGATTTGCGACAGTACGGCCGGCGATAATTCTATCCTAGGCCCCTTCACTTTCGTCAGGGATGGTTCGGTGCTGAGCGAGGGGGCTTTCGTGGGCAAGTTCGTGGAGATCAAAAAAAGCGTCATCGGCGAAAAAGCCAAGGTTCCTCACCTAACCTACATTGGCGACGCCACGGTGGGGAAAGGAAGCAACATAGGAGCTGGCACCGTAACCTGCAATTTTGACGGGGAAAAGAAAAACTCGACCTTCATAGGCGAAGGTTGCTTCATCGGCAGCGATACAATGCTGGTGGCACCCGTTACGCTGGGCGACGGTTGTTACACCGCGGCCGGATCGGTTATCACGAAGGACGTTCCCACTGAGAGCCTGGCCATCGGAAGGGCTAGGCAGAAGAATATCGAGGGATGGGCCCGCAGGAGAAGGAAGGCTGACGGGGGAGGGGAATAAAGGTGGCCTCAAAATTACGAGAACTGAAGGTTTTTTCGGGTAGTGCTCATCCGGAATTCACCAGGTCGATCTGTGAAAATCTCGGGGTCGGGGTCGCGACAGCGAACATATTCCGCTTCTCCGACGGGGAGATCGGGCTTTCCGTGGAAGAGAGCGTAAGAGGGGCCGATGTTTACGTTGTTCAGCCCACCTGCGAACTCGTCAACGAGAACCTCATGGAACTCCTGATTATGATCGATGCCATGCGCAGGGCCTCGGCCTACCGGGTGAACGTGGTGACCCCCTACTTTGGTTATGCCAGGCAAGACCGGAAATCCAAAGCCAGGGATCCCATAACCGCCAAGCTGGTGGCCAACCTGATAGAGAAGGCTGGCGCCGACCGCGTCCTGGCCGCGGATCTGCACGCCGGACAGCTTCAGGGCTTCTTTGACATCCCCGTGGATCACCTCACGGGTATACCGTTGTTAGCCGCCTACTTCAGGGATGTTCTTAAGAAAGAACTGGAAAAGGGCGACCTGGTGGTCATCCCGCCTGATATCGGCGCCGTGACCAGGGCGAGGCGTTTCGCTGTGCCCCTTAACGCCGATCTCGCGATAGTCGACAAGCGTCGCTCCCATGAGGTAGCCAACTTCAGCGAGGTCATGGAAGTGATCGGTGACGTCTCGGGCAAGACGGCGGTGCTCGTGGACGATATCATAGATACGGCAGGCACCATGGTGCAGGCGGCCGAAGCGGTATTGGCGAGGGGAGCCAAAAAGGTCTACGCCTGTGCGACCCACGGCGTCCTCTCGGGTCCAGCCATCGACAGGATAAGCAGGTCGCCCATTCACCAGGTGGTCCTGACAAACACGATCCCACTCCCG
>JAAYIZ010000068.1 GCA_012523215.1 Thermovirga sp. | reverse complement strand
TCCCCGAGGCCGGCCAGGAGCCTGCCGAGGCTGAAACCGCTGTCCCAGAGGAGACCCGCGTCCAGGAGGGATGGGCCCTTAGCCGGGTCTTGCCCCGCTGGGGCTCCCGTTTCCATGTAGGGGCACTTCGGGGCGGACCTGGTGCCGCAGCGAACCACCAGGGTGGGGAAGTCGGCCAGGAAGCGGGCCGCCCTAGTGACCAGCACGGGGGACAGGGCGAGATCGTCGCGAAGGGAGAGGCGCATCTCGGCGGTGGCGATACCCCACCAGACGAAGTCGGCCTCGGCAGGGGAGGAGAAACGGCCGGGAAGGGCAGGTCCGGCGTCGGAGTCTCCCGTCAAAAGGATGAACAATGCCCATCCTCCTTTTCAAGGAGAGATAAGGCGGCCTGGAGGTGCTTGCAGTCGCCGCGGTGTCGAAAGCCGGGGCAGCTGCAGGAGCGGTGCTTCACATCGACGGCGTAGTCGGCGGTGCCATGGGCGATGAAGACCGTCGGGGAAACGCGCTCGAGTTTCTCCGGCGGGAAAGCGGCCAGGCCCTGGCCGGGCGATGAGAAGGCCCTGTTAGAGAGGGCGTCGGCGGCGGCGTTTTTCTCCCTGGGTACCCACTGGAGGACCGCCCCGGTGGCGCGGGCCAGTTCCCTGGACCTTTCAGCCAGGGGGCGGAGGCGTTCCTCGCGAACCTTCCACCGGCCCGTCACCTGGGAGATGACCAGCCGGCTGTCGCCGTAGACGGCGACCTTCTTCAAGCCCCTGGCCGCGATCTCCTCGAGGAGCATTATCAGCGCCTTGTACTCGGCTTCGTTGTTGGTGCCGATGCCCAAGGAACGGGAGCACTCCCAGATAACCTTTCCGTCGTCGATGATGCAGGCCCCGGCGGCGGATTCGCCCGGGTTGCCCCGGGAGGCCCCGTCAAAATAGGCTTCCGTCATGAGTGGTTTTTCACCTCGCGCGTAGTCTCTTGGGAAAGTATAGCAGAGAGAAGAAGAGCCTAAAGGCTTAAAGAGCGTGAAAGGTGAGAGGAAACTCAAAGGCGAAGGATCAACGGAAAGACAAGTGAATCGCGAGTCGCAAAAGCAAACCTGCTTTGGGCCGGTAGTTCCACGGAAAACCGGGAAGCCCGTGGGTGATTTCATCGGCGGGGGATCCCCCGAGCGCAGGAAGTATCTTTATGGATAGAATAAGCCAGGTGTGAATGGAACGGGAGGTGCTTTTTCAAATGTATGGGACCTGGGTTTTGCGGGTTTTGGAAACGTGGGACAGGGACTGGCAAAGATACTCGAAGAGAAAAGGGACATGCTGAAGCAAAGGTATGGTTTCGAGTACCGGGTGACCTTCATCGCTACCAGGAGCAGGGGGGCTCTCCTGAACCCCTCGGGGATCGACCTGGGTTCCGCCCTGGGGAAGGTCAGGGAAAAGGGGACCCTCCAAGGACATCCCGATGCCACTGGAGAGGATGCCCTCTCCCTGATAAGCGGGCGACACGCCCAGGTGATAGCCGAGGCGACCGTCACGGACCTCAAAAGGGGGGAGCCCGGCCTCACCCATGTCC
>JAAYIZ010000067.1 GCA_012523215.1 Thermovirga sp. | reverse complement strand
GGGGCCAGGGGCCTCGGCCAGGAGGTGCTCATGGCCATCAACCGCATCGACGTGGGGCGCGGCTTCGAGGCGGGGATATCCATCGTGATCATGGGCATCGTCATCGACCGTATCACCCAGGGCCTTGCCAAGCGGTGGGACCCGAACGGGAAATGAGATAAAATCCGTGAATCGTAAATCGTAAGGTCCGTAAGTCGTAAGGGCCGTGGATCGCGAGTTGTTAATCGCAAGAGCAAAATAATCGCCTTCGAATTTGACCTTGCGATTCATGATTCACGACTCTCGATTCACGGTTGTCCTCTTTGCCTTTTACGCCCTTGGGTTCCCTTCCCCATCGACCGATTCGGCCGCGGAGGTTAGAATATCAGGGTCGGGATCGTTTCGATTTCGACCCCCTAACACCGAAAGGGAAGGATGATGATCTTGAGAAAGACCTCTCTGCTAGTCCTAGCTATCCTTGTATGCCTTGTTCCCGCCGCTTTCGGAGCGGAGACGGCCCCCTCGAAAACCACCCTCTTCGTGGACGCCCCCTGGGTCAAGGAGAACGCCTCCAAGCTGATCCTCATCGACGCCAGGGCCTCCACGCTCTACGCCAAAGGGCATATCCCCGGGGCGGTGAACGCCGAGTGGACCTACTTCGCCAACGTGAAGGGCCAACCCGGCAATCCCGGCTGGGGTGAGATTTTCCCCCAGGATACCCTGGCAAAGAAAATCGGAGCCCTGGGGATCAACGGCAAGAAACCCATCGTCGTCTACGGCGACTGTGGTGGTTGGGGGCAGGAGGGCTGGGCGGCCTGGGTGTTCCGCCTGTCCGGGATAGAGAACGTCCGCATCCTCGATGGCGGATACAACGCATGGCTCGCCGCCGGGGGCAAGGCCTCCACGACAGCCACCAAGCCCAAGGCCGTGGCCTTCTCCATAAAAGCCTTCCAGGGGGGGTACAAGGTTACCACGCCGTGGCTGACGTCAAAACTCGGTGAGATCAAGGTCATCGATGCCCGGACACCCTTCGAGTATGAAGGCGGCAGGGTCTTCCAGGAGCGCAGGGGAGGACATATCCCCGGAGCGATCAACATGCCTTGGGATGTGGTCTTCAAGCCCGACATGACCATTCGGGAAGTGTCGGAACTCAACGCCGTCTTCTCGAGTTACGGTCTTGATCCCGATGATGAGATCGCCGTCTACGACACCGCCGGCGTCAGGGCCGCCTACCTGGTGATGGTCATGCGGATGGCCGGTTACGGCAAGGCCCGTAACTACGATTCCTCCTTCCACGAATGGGCGGGCACCCCCGATCTCGAGGTGGTCCAAGGGAAGGAACCCGGCGGTCCCGCGCCCTCGGCGGGAGGGACCACCGTGGACGAGCCGCCCTGCCAGGAGACCGGTGAAGGGCAGAATACCTAGGCCATGGCCATATCGGTCAAGGTAGTCGGTGGGGGAACCTACAGCCTCGAACCCCCGGCCACCGGCCAGGACCTCCTCGAGAAGGTGGGCGCCGGTTGCGCCAGGAAGATCGTGGCCTGGCATGTGAACCGCTACCTCAGGCCCCTCGATTGGACCCTCCGGGAAGACTCCCTCGTCGATTTCGTCGACACTTCCTCCTTCGAGGGGATGTCCGTCTACAGGGATACCCTGGCCTTCGTCCTCTCCCTTGCGTGCCGCGGCGCCCTGGGAGAGGATGTCTTCGTCCGGCACTCCATCAGTGACGGCTATTATTGTGAACTGCAGTCAGGGCCGGCCCGGAAGGAGCGGACCGACCTGGTCCGGGAAGCCCTGGAGAGGATCATTCGCAGAGACCTCCCTATAAAAAGGGAGGTCCTCAGCATCGATGCCGCGGAAAGGATACTGCACCTCCAGAACGAGCCCGACACGGCGGACCTCCTCAAGTATGCCGGCGTGGACCCCGTAGCCCTCTACCAGTGCGACGGCGTCTACGGGTTTTTTTACGGACCCCTGGCACCGACGACGGGCTGTCTCTCATCCTGGGACCTGATCCCTTTCCGGGACGGAATGGTGATGCGGTTTCCCACCGTCGCCTACCCCCTCGTGCTGCCTCCCTTTACCCCTGCGGAGAAACTGGCCGATGTCTTCAACGAGTACAGCGGCTGGCTGCAGATCCTGGGAGTCCGGACCATGGAGAACCTCCACGGCCAGGTCATAGAAGACAGGGCCAGCGAACTGGTGCTGGTCAGCGAGGCCCTTCACAGCCAGAAGTTCAACAGCATGTCGGAACGGATAACAGCGGGTCATAAAAAAAGGCTGATCCGCATCTCCGGCCCCTCCGGGTCGGGCAAGACCACCACGGCTCGGAGGCTGGCCATCCATCTCAGGGCCATGGGGGCCAGGCCCATCGTGGTTTCCCTGGACGACTACTTCCTGGAACGGGAGAGGACCCCCCTCGACTCCCGGGGCGATCACGACTTTGAGACCATCGACGCCATGGACCTGGAGCTGATAAACCAAAACCTCGAGGAATTGCTCGATGGGAAGGATGTCACTCTCCCCCGTTTCAACTTCTTCACGGGCAAACGCGAGCAGGGCCCCAGGGTCAGGATGGGCTCCGGGGATATCCTTATCATCGAGGGGATCCACGGCCTCAACAGCAGGGTCTCGGGCTCGATCCCCCCGGAACTCAAGTTCAGCATCTACGTGTCTCCCCTCACAGGCATAAGCCTGGACAGGCACAACAGGACCAGCACCACCGACAACAGGCTGCTGCGGAGGCTTGTGAGGGACCGGTGGCTCAGGGGAAAAAGCGCGGGCATGACCCTGGCGCAATGGCCGTCGGTCATCCGGGGCGCTCACAAGTACATTTTCCCCTACCAGGAACTGGCCGACGAGATGTTCAACTCGGCCCTGGTCTATGAATTCTCGGTGCTGAAGGGTTACGCCGAACCCATGCTGAG
>JAAYIZ010000066.1 GCA_012523215.1 Thermovirga sp. | reverse complement strand
TTTTTACCCAAGATCTCACTCACATCGATCCCCGCGCAGAAATTGCGCCCGGCTCCCCTGACGAGGACCACCCTGGTTTTGGGACAGGAATCCAGTTCGCTGAAAGCGGCCAGGAGTTCCTCCGCCATCGGGCTGTCAAAAGCGTTCATTTTCTCCGGCCTGTTAAGGGTAACACTGGCGACATGATCCTCGCCCCTTTCAACGATCAGCCTTGAATATTCCATCCGCTGCACCTCCCGATAAAAAAAAGATTCTTACCAATTGGGCCACCCAAACCAACTTATTGCAAAGGGTGCTCCCGGTCAACCCACGTCACCTCGGCTATTTAAAGGGGCAGGATTTTGAATGGCGACAAAGGGGAGGCCTCGCTCACCGACGGGGCCTCCCCTTTCACGATTCAACCCATGGGATAGGAACGTTGCTCTTTCTAACTGAGCACCTCCCGCACCGCCTCCAGGGCCTTGTCAATCTCTTCCCTGGTTATCACCAGCGGGGGGGCGAACCGGATAATCCAGTCGTGGGTCTCCTTGCAGAGCAGGCCCTTGTCTTTCAGGGCTGTCGTGTACTTTCTGGCCTTGCCGGCGGATTCCTCCAGGACGATCGCGATCAGGAGGCCCTTACCCCTGATTTGTTTTATCTTGGGGGACTTGATAGCCTTCAAGCCTTCCATAAAGTACGCGCCGAGCTCGGTGGCCCTTTCGGACATTTTTTCATCGATGAGCACATCGAGGGCCTCGTTGGCGACGGCGCAGGCAAGGGGATTGCCCCCGAAGGTCGAGCCATGGCTGCCCGGTTGAAAAACTCCGAGGACTTCTTTGTCAGCGGCCACCGCCGACACGGGGAAAACACCGCCCCCGAGGGCCTTACCCATGATGATTATGTCGGGGTCCACGTCCTCATGCTGAAAGGCGAAGATTTTTCCAGTCCGGCAGAGGCCCGTCTGGATCTCGTCGACGGCCAGGAGCACGTTGTTCTCCCGGGCAATCTTCTCCAACCCCTTGAGGAACCCTTCGCTGGGCACCGCGACACCCGCCTCTCCTTGGATGGGCTCCACGAGGATCCCCACGGTGTTCTTGTTGACGGCCTTCCTGGCGGCCTCGAGGTTATCATAGGGAACCACCACGAAACCGGGGGTGAAGGGACCGTAATTGTCCTTTGCTATGGGGTCGACCGAAAAGGACACTATGGTCACGGTGCGGCCGTGGAAATTGTCCTCGAAGACGATGATCTCGGCCTTGTCCTTCTCAACACCCTTCACCAGGTAGCCCCACTTGCGCATGGTCTTTATGGCCGTCTCTACGGCCTCCGCTCCGGTGTTCATGGGGAGGATCATGTCTTTACCGGTAAGCCCCGACAGTTTTTTCGCGAAGAGGGGCCATTGATCACTGTAGAAGGCCCTGGACGTAAGGGTGAGCTCATCGGCCTGGTCCTTGAGAGCTTTGATGATTCTTGGGTGACGATGCCCCTGGTTGACGGCCGAATAGGCCGAAAGCATATCCATGTATCGACGTCCCTCGGGATCTTCCACCCAGATCCCCTCGGCCTTGGTGATAACCACCTCGAGGG
>JAAYIZ010000065.1 GCA_012523215.1 Thermovirga sp. | reverse complement strand
CTCGAAAGGCACCTCGCCGCTCTCGCCTTGGCGTTGATCTCCTCCGGCGTGCCGTACTTGGCGACGACCCTCAGAAGAGCCTGCACTTCGGGGTTCGCGGGGTCGAGCAGGAAGCGGTTGACCTCTTCCAGCCTTTCCTGGCTGATGCGGAACAGTTCGCTCGTCATAACCATCTCCTCCGGTCCGGTATTTTTGTTGAAAATCTCGTTGCCTCTTCACCATGCCAAAAACTTGGCCCGATGATACCACAACCCAAGAGGTTCTCACCAAGGACTCAAGGGGACGAAAAATCCTTCGTGTAAGGAAGCACAAAAGCGCCCCGCTGGATCATTCAAAAAGCCCCCGGGGGCTACCCCCCGGGGGCGGGGTTCACTACTCTACAGCCCCAGGAGCGGTAGTGCCGTATCGAGGTCCTTGTCGCCCCTTCCCGAGAGGTTAACCAGCACCGTCTCCTTCGCCGTGAGCCGGGGGAGCATCTTCAGCGCATGGGCCACGGCATGGGAACTCTCCAGGGCCGGGATGATACCCTCCAGCCGGCAGAGCGTCTCGAAAGCGCTTACGGCCTCGTCATCGGTGATGGAAACGTAGGAAGCCCTGCCGCTTTCCAAAAGGAAGGCGTGCTCGGGACCCACGCCGGGGTAATCCAGCCCCGCCGAGATGGAATAGACCGGTGCGGGCTCGCCGTCGTCATCGGTCAGGACGTAACTCCTGAAGCCGTGGATGATGCCCGGCTTCCCCACCGAGAGGGTCGCGGCGTGATCCTTCGTGTCGAGCCCCCGCCCGGCGGGCTCCACGCCGAAAAGTTTCACCCTGTCGTCCCCGAGGAAGCCGGAGAAGATCCCCATGGCGTTGCTCCCTCCGCCCACGCAGGCCAACACATTGTCGGGAAGCCTGCCCTCCCTCTCGAGGAACTGCTCCCGGGCCTCCCTGCCGATGACGCTCTGGAAATGCCTGACGATCGTGGGAAAGGGATGGGGCCCCACGACGGAACCCAGCATATAGAATGATTCCGGCTCCGCCACGTAGGCGTCGAGGGCCGCGTCGACGGCCTCTTTCAAGGTCCTCTGGCCGTGGGTCACGGAGATCACCTCGGCGCCCAGGACCTTCATCCGGGCCACGTTCGGGGCCTGCCTCCGGACATCCTCCTCACCCATGTAAACGGTGCACTTCATCCCCATCAGGGCCGCCACCGTGGCCGTGGCCGTCCCGTGCATGCCCGCCCCGGTCTCGGCGATGATCCTCTCCTTGCCCATCCGCTTCGCGAGCAGGGCCTGGCCTATGGTGTTGTTGATCTTATGCGCCCCGGTGTGGTTCAGGTCCTCCCGCTTGAGGAAAAGCCTTCCACCGCCGTATTCACGGGAGATGTTGGCACAGTATGTCATGGCGGAGGGTCTGCCCACGTATTCCTTCAAAAGCCTGGCGTATTCCTTCCCGAAAAGCTCATCACTGCTGGCCGACTCGAAGGCGGCCTCCAGTTCATCCAGCCTGGGTTGCAATTGTGCGGGCACGTAACTGCCCCCGAAGGTACCGAAATAACCCTTCCTTGCCTCGACTGTCTTGCTTGCGCTCTTCATTTCCTCTTCCTCCTCGGCTCACGATATCGGGGTTGTCCGCAAACAAAAAGGGGCGTTCATCCTTTTATGGATACGCCCCTCGTTTCAGAATAAAAAACGCGGGGTACACGGTCGAAACCGCGCACCCCGCGCGTAGTCACGCGACGGGTCGCGGCGCCTTAGCGCCACCACCAGTTGGAATTGACGGACTTCATGGAACCTCTGCTGAACTCGGCTATTCTCATCTGCGGACACTCCCT
>JAAYIZ010000064.1 GCA_012523215.1 Thermovirga sp. | reverse complement strand
GGGGAGAGGCCCATATCGAGGAGGGGCGCAAGGGGAAGGACTTCATAGTCATCACCGAGATTCCCTACATGGTCAACAAGACGACCCTCCTGGAGTCCATCGCCAAGGGGGTCCAGGCCAAGACCATCGATGGCATAACGGACCTCAGGGACGAGTCCGACTGGCGGGGGGTCAGGGTCGTCCTGGAACTCGTGAGGGATGCCAACCACGAAGTCGTGCTCAGGCAACTCTTCCGCAGAACACCTCTCCAGGCCACCTTCGGGGTGATAAACCTCGCGCTGGTGGACGGGCGACCCGTGGAGATGTCCCTGCTCGCCATGCTGACGCTCTTCCTTGATTACCGCCGGGAAGTCATCCGCCGCAGGACCGTGTTCCGCCTTCGGAGAGCCGAGGAAAGGGCTCACATCGTCGAAGGCCTGGTCAGGGCCATCGACATCATCGATGCCGTCATAGCCCTCATCAAGTCATCGAAGGATCCCTCCAATGCCAGGGCGGGGCTAATCGAAAAATTGGGTTTCAGTGATACCCAGGCCCAGGCCATACTGGACATGAGACTCCAGCGGCTCACTAACCTTGAGAAGGGCAAGCTCGAGGAGGAGTACACTCGGCTCATAGCCGACATCGAAAAGTACAAAAGCATCCTCGCCAACCCCGCGACCCTCGATGGGGTCGTCAGGGAGGAACTGGTGGAAGTCCGCCGGGTTTTTGCCGATGACAGGAGGACGACCATCGTCGACGCCGTGGACGAGGTCTCCATCGAGGACCTGATACCCGAAGAGGAGATCGTCGTGGTTCTCTCCAGGGATGGCTTCTTGAGGAGGATGCCCCTTGAGCAGTATCGCCTCCAGGGACGTGGGGGCAAGGGAGTGAAGGGCGCCACGCCGAAGGTGGGGGACGAGGCGGCGATCATCTCCGTCTCCTCCACCCACAGGGATATATTCCTTTTCACGAACAGGGGGAGGGTCTTCGCCCTGAAAGGGTACGTCATCCCAGAGCCCAGAACCGGCAAGGGACGCCTCGCCAGCCAGTTCATCTCCCTCGAGAACGGCGAGTACGTGGTGGCCATGAAGGACAGGCACCTCCACGGCGCCAGCTTCGTGTTCTTCATCACTGTCAGGGGAGTGGCCAAGAGGCTCCCCGCCGAAGAACTGGAGAACCTGACCCGGGCGGGCAGGAGGGTGCTCTCCGTGGACGACGGCGACGAGATAGCGAGGGTGCGATTCACCAGCGGTAACGATGATGTATTAATAGTCACCGCCAAGGGGCAGGCCCTCCGGGTTTCCGAGACCGAATTCAGGCCCCTGGGCCGCCAGGCTAGGGGCGTACGGGGCATACGCCTTAAGCCGGATGACAGCGTGGTTGGTTGCGATATCGTGAAGCCCGGGCACCAGGTGCTCCTGGTCAGCGAGCTCGGCGTGGGGAAGAGGACCGGTTTCGACGAATTCATGCCCCACCACAGGGCCACCGGGGGATGCCGGGCCATGAGGATCTCCTCCAGGACTGGACGGCTCGTAGGAGCCTGGGGGCTGATGGATGAGGACCAGATCATCGTCATGACCAACAAGGGGCGGGTCATCCGCATGGATGTGGACGAAGTCTCCACCCTGAGGAGGACCGCCACCGGCTACAGGGTGGTAAAGGTCGCCGAGGGTGATATGGTGGCCGATATCAGTGTCATCAGGATCAGCGAGGGAGAGGGAGAGTAGGGGCCGATGCTCGCCTCCGAGGGCAGAAAACCTGTCCTGTTCTTCACCGCCGCGGCTGTGCTTTCGGCCGTGTTCCTGGGTGCTCTTGCAGGGTGCGCTTCCGGAGCGGTCGCGGTTTTTCTTGCCTGGTTCTTCAGGGACCCCGAGCGGACGCCTCCCGAGGAGAAAGATGCCTGGGTGAGCCCCGCTGACGGCAAGGTGACGGAGATCCGCTTTTCGGAACATCCCTTTACGGGCCGGAGCACCGTAGTGGGAATATTCATGTCTCCCCTGGATGTGCATGTGAACAGGATGCCCTTCGACGGAACCGTGACCTTCGTGGAGTACGTGCCGGGAAAGAAATGGATGGCCTTCAACCCCAAGGCCTCGCTTGAAAACGAAAGATTCTACCTGGGTTTCGAGACCCGGTCCGGCAGGGGGATGACCGTCCAGGTCGCCGGGTTCCTGGCCAGGAGGATAGTCTGTTCCAGGAAAAAGGGAGATGTCCTCTCTCGCGGAGAGCGCTTCGGCATGATAAAATTGGGCTCAAAAGTTGACCTGTATCTTCCGGAGGGCATTTCACCGGCCGTGGCCGTAGGGGCGAAGGTCAAGGCAGGGAAGACAGCGATAGGAGTGAGAAAATGATATGAGCCTAGAACGTAGGGGAAAATCCGTACCAATGAAGACCCTCATCCCTAACATGATTACCTGCGGAAACATGCTCAGCGGCATGCTCTCCCTGGTTCTGGCCTTCCACGGCCATTTCGTTCCGGCCTCGTGGCTGGTCTTCTTCGCCGTGTTCTTCGACTTCATGGACGGCAAGATGGCCAGGAAACTTGGAGGCAGCAGCAGTTTCGGCATGGAACTGGATAGCCTCGCCGACCTGGTTAGCTTCGGCGTGGCCCCGGCCATGATAATCTACTCGGTTTACCTCAAGGGTTTCTTCGGGGTTACGGGAGCTATCGTGGCCGCCTTCTTCGCCCTCTGCGGGGCGTTAAGGCTGGCGAGATTCAACGTTCACCATGTGGACGGGTCCTTCCAGGGCCTGCCCATCCCGGCTGGAGGCCACTTCCTGGTCTCCTTTGTCGTGGCGGGCATCCATCTCCCTCCCTACCTCATGACCGTCCTGGTCGCGGCGACGGGATTCCTGATGATATCCAGTGTACCCTTCGGGAACCTCAAGGCCCTGAAGCCCCACAACCTTAACAGGCACAAGGCGGTCTTCCTGTGGGCCTCAGCCTTCATGCTGATCGTGGTCCTCAGGAACAAAGCCCCCCTCGCGGGGATGCTGATCTATATTGTCAGCGGTTTCGCCGGGGTCGACTGGGGCAAGTGGCTCTCCCTGGAAGAGGTCCTGGACGAGGAGGACCTCCTGGAGGAAGATGCCTAGGATAAAAATGACAAGCACGGACCGGAGGTGAGGGGTCCCATGAATCATCTTGTCGGTTACCTTGTGGTGGGCGCCATCGCGGGATGGCTTGCCGGGAAGGTGTGGCAGGGCAGGGGCTTCGGCTTTTTCGGCAACCTGGGGGTTGGGGTGATCGGGGCCTTCATCGGCGGGGTCATCTTCAGTTCCATCGGAATCTATCCCATGGGCTTTATCGGTTCTCTCGTCATGGCCTTTGCGGGGGCGATCGTATTGCTGTTCCTGGTGGGTCTCCTCAAAGGCAAATGACCCTTTGGGGTGTCAACGAAGGCGGGAGGCCGGTCCGCGCACCGGCCCCCGCCTTTTTTTGTCAACCCATTCTCGAGAGCCTGGGCCAAATAATATAGATGGCGATAGTTGAAAGGATCAGGCTGGGCAGCATGAAAGAAGCGTTGTAGACGATGGAGTAGAGCCAGACGTTGGTCCCTTTTGGCGCGTAGGCTGCAAAGAAAATAACACCCGACAGGACGTGGCAGAAAAGTCGCGCCGAAGTCCCCAACGCAAGCCCTCCCCATAAGGGTTTCCTCCAGAGGGCGGCCAGCGCCAGGCCGGCAAAGGCCAAGGGATAGTCCAGCACTCCCTGGAGGGGATGGACCACGTAACCGCCCAGTATTAGTTGGAGAAAGCCCGCCACCGATCCAGCGCCGAGACCCGCCTTCAGGCCCCACCGGAGGGCGAAAAGGAAGAGGGGCACGTTCTCCAGCGTTATGGATCC
>JAAYIZ010000063.1 GCA_012523215.1 Thermovirga sp. | reverse complement strand
TCATGGCACAGACCATGAAACTGGCCCAGGGAAGGCTCTGCGTGCCCACCCTGGAGCAGGTGGGGGCCGTGGCCCTCTACAAGACGCCCAGGTCCTACCTGGAGGAGGTCAACAAGGAGTACCAGGCCCGCAGGGACATACTCTATTCCAAGATCAAGGAGATGCCCGGAGTGATCTGCGAGGAGCCCAAGGGCGCCTTCTACGTGGTGGCCAAGCTGCCCGTCGACAATGCCGAGAAGTTCGTCATCTGGATGCTGAAGGATTTCCATGTTGATAACGAGACCGTCATGATGGCTCCGGCCGAAGGCTTCTACGCCACGCCCAACCTCGGCAGGGATGAAGTCCGCCTGGCCTACGTTCTCAAGAAGGAGGACCTGGTCAAGGCCATGGACATCCTCAAGGAAGGTCTCGAGGCCTACCCGGGGAGGATCAAGACCGCCTCCAACTTCTAGTGTCCGCTTGTCCCCGTCATCGCAAAATCCGAAGCCGCCCCTTCGAAGGGGCGGCTTTTTTATAGCGCGAAGGGTCCGTCATTCCCGGCGCCTCAGGACCCTTACAATCCCCCTGACCACACCCCAGGCGGATGCGTTGCCTGAAGGAACCTCCCGGAGCGCGAGCTTACCGTCCCTGGTTATGACGGCCAAGTCGCCCTCTTCTGCCCCGCAGGAACGATCCACGACGAGGATATCGCCCTCTTCGATGGACCAGGCGGGGATCCTCCCCGCCGAGCGCATCAGGAAGGTGGATGCCTTGTTTCGTACCAGTAGTGCATTTATATCCAGGGAGTTCTCCCTGAAGGGATCGGCGGGGGAGGGGAAACCCGTGGTGGACCTGGGATCGGCCATCACGGTGCCTCCTCGGGGGGGATCACGGCGGGAATTTCCTCCCAGCAGGTCGTATAGCGCGGCGACACGCGCCCCCGGCGCATAACCCAAGATCTCCTGCCATGGATGCCCATCGAGGCAGCGAAGATGGTTCCCTTACCCAGTTCCAGGTTCAGCCGGTCCATCACCCTCATGAGCTTCGCCTCCCTGGGGTCTCTCACCCCGGCGAAAAGATGCCCTTGCAGATAAGCCGCGTCAGCCAGGTCTGTCAGTATAACCCCGGCCTTCTTGTAGGCGAGCCCTTCCACGAAGGTCCCCTCCAGGCACTCCATTGCCCGGCCGACGATCTCGACCGTGCTGGACGTGGGAACGTCGAACCTGGCGGTGATGCCATTGGCGTAACCCGGCCCGCTGCCAAAGGGGTTGGTCATCAAGAAAAGGTGCATCTTCCCGGCGGCCGAACCCTGCCTCCTGAGACTCTCCGCCGCCGAAAAAGCGAAGTGCGAAACCGCCTCCCTCAGGGAATGAAGATCCTCGACGGGGTTGCCGAAGCTCCTGGAGACCCTTATGGTCTTGCGCGGTTTCGCCGCCTCGGCGAAGGGGTAGCAGACCTGGCCGTTGAGCTCCCTGGAGGTCCTGGCCTCGCTGATGGTGAATCGTCTTTTGAGCCACTCCTCGTCGGTGTACTTCAATCCTTCGGCGGTCTTGATCCCGAAACGGCGCAGCTTCGGCGCGTTGCGGAAGCCGACACCCCAGACATCGCCTATATCTATCCCTTCGAGGTGAGGATCGGCTTCCTCGCCGTCGGGCATGGCGAAGACGCCTTCCCTGGAGGGGTCCTGCTTGGCGATCCTGTTGGCTGCCTTGGCGAGGGTCTTGGTGGCTCCCAGCCCTATCGATACGGTCATCCCCGTCCATCGGAGGACCCTCTCGCGGAGACGGCGACAAAAGCCCTCGGGGTCCGCGGCGGACCTCGGCAGGGCTTCGACGCGGAGAAAGGCCTCGTCGATGGAATAGGTCTCCACGTCGGGTGCCAGGCTTCGGAGGGTGTCAGAGACCCTCCTGGATACGTCCTCGTAGAGGGGGTAGTTGGAGGAGAAGACCTCCACGCCGAAATATCTTAACCTGCCCTCTTCCTTGAAGTAGGGCGCTCCCATGGAGACGCCCAGGGCCTTCACCTCGGCGGAGCGGGCTATGACGCAACCGTCGTTGTTGGAGAGGACCACCACGGGGCGGTGGTCAAGGTCGGGTCTGAAGAGCCTCTCGCAGGAGGCGTAGAAGTTGTTGCAGTCGCAGAGGGCAAACATGGCCAACACTCCCGGAAAATATACTCCTGAAAAAGATTACTATAAGAATACATTATCCGGAATATATTTACAAGACCTTCGGGCTACTCCGGGGCTTCTTCTTCCTGGTAATGCCGGTTCGCCGCTTCTGTCATGGTGATAAGTTCGGG
>JAAYIZ010000062.1 GCA_012523215.1 Thermovirga sp. | reverse complement strand
GGCCTTGCCAAGGCCGCGAAGAAAGCCGACAGGCCCGCCTCCGAGGGGCGTGTTTTCAGTTACATACACACCAATGGAAAGATCGGCACCTTGGTCGAGATCAACTGCGAGACCGATTTCGTGGCCAGGACCGATGTGTTCCAGGAGCTGGGCAAGGAGATCGCCATGCAGATTGCGGCGTCGGCGCCCTCCTACCTCTCCCCCGAGGATGTTCCCCAGGAGGACCTCGACAGGGAAAGGGAGATCTATCGCCAACAGGCCCTCGACGAGGGAAAGCCCGAACATATTCTGGACAAGATCGCCGAGGGACGTATTGCCAAGTTTTACGAGGAAAGCTGCCTGATGGAGCAGAAATATATCAGGGATCCCGAACGAAAGGTCAAGGACCTCGTGATCCAGGAAATTGCCAGGTTGGGCGAGAACATAGTCGTAAGGAGATTCGCCCGTTTTTCCATAGGAGAATAGGGCTTTCGGGGCGGGGCGCGAGACCCCGCCCTTTTTTTGCTTTTTCCCCAAGGGAGGTGCGCGCTCCATGGCTTCGTATAACAGGGTCCTCCTCAAGCTTTCCGGAGAGGTGCTGGCAGGTGATTCGACTTTCGGGCTGGACATGAAGGCCATCAGCAAAATCTGCGGCGAGATAGCTTCCCTGGCGGAAAATGGCCTGGAGATAGCCATGGTGGTGGGCGGGGGCAACATATTCCGGGGCGCCCAGTCGAGCGAGGAGTACCTGGACAGGGCGCAGGGCGATTACATGGGCATGCTCGCCACCGTGATAAACGCGCTGGCCCTTCAGAGCGTGCTTGAGCGCCTCGGTGTTCCCACCAGGGTCCAGACGGCCATCGAGATGAGGGAACTGGCTGAACCCTTCATCAGGAGAAAAGCCCTCCGGCATCTTGAAAAGGGCAGGATAGTCATCTTCGCGGCCGGGACGGGGTCGCCCTTCTTTTCCTCCGATACCGCCGCGGCCCTTAGGGCGGCCGAAATATCCGCCGATTGTCTATTGAAGGCCACCAAGGTCGATGGTATATATGATAGCGACCCGGCGAATAATCCCGACGCGAAACTGCTCCCCCGGGTCACCTACGCCGAAGCGCTTCAGAAGCAATTGAAAATCATGGATGCGGCCGCCTTTTCGCTCTGCATGGAGAACCGGATTCCCATCCTGGTCGCGAACATCCTCAAGGAGGGAATGCTCCGGGATATCCTGATCCTTGGCAAACAGGCCGGTACGGTCGTCCATTTCGAAAAGGAGTGTTGAACATGGCTGATCAGGAGATCAGGAAGATGAAGGAAAAAATGGAAAAAGCGGTCGAATACCTCAAAAAGGAACTCCTGGGTATCAGGACCGGAAGAGCCCATCCGGCACTGGTGAGCGACATCAAGGTCGACTACTATGGAAATCCTACCCCCCTGTCCCAGGTGGGTTCCATTACAACGCCCGACGCGAGGCAGATCCTCATCACTCTTTGGGACAAGAACGCTGTAAAAGCGGCGGAGAAGGCCATACAGGCGTCGCCCCTGGGGATCAACCCCTCGGTGGACGGCGAGAACATCAGGCTTATCATCCCCGAATTAACCGGCGAGAGGCGGGTCGAGCTCACCAAGCTAGTCAGGAAGTGCGCCGAGGACGCCAGGATCGTCGTAAGGAATTTAAGACGGGAATCGAACGATGTCCTCAAAAAGATGGAAAAGGACGGCACTTTGAGCGAGGACTCCCTGCACGATTACCTGGAAATGAGCCAGAAGGCCACCGACGATGTCGTGAAAAGGATCGACGGGATCGCCGCCGAAAAAGAAAAAGAGGTCATGGAAGACTGACAATCCTTCTTCACTATTAGTGGCGGGGGCGTCCCTGGCCAGGGGCGCCCCTCGCATTACCTGGCCTCGATCGATGCCAGGAATCTTTTAAACCTGGTCATCCCCTCGCGGATCTCAGCCTCGGAGTTGGCGTAACTGAGGCGGATATGCCCCGGGGCCAGGAAAGCGGTCCCCGGCACCGCCGCGACATATTCCGTTTCGAGAAGGGCCTCGCAAAAATCTCCGTCATTCTCCAGCACCTTCCCGCCCGAAGTTCCCCCGATGGCAGGGGCGATGTTCACGAAGACATAAAAGGCCCCTCGGGGTTCGCCGAAGGAGACCAGGGGCATCTCCCGGAGGAGTCCCATCATTATTTCGCGGCGGCGGGAGAACTCCCCCCTCATCCGGAGAGTATCCTCCTCGGCCTCTCGCAGCGCGCCCAGCGAGGCCCACTGGGCTATGGAGCAGGCGTTGGACGTGAGGTGTCCCTGTATGGCCCCGATCTTCGGCGCCAGCCACCGGGGCGCGAGGGCATAGCCTATCCTCCAGCCGGTCATGGCGAAGGCCTTGCTCACGCCGTTGATCTGGATGGTGCGGTCCATGACCTCCGGGAGCAGCGATGCTATGTTGTGGTGCTTCGAGTTTTCGTAAACGAGCCTCTCGTAGATCTCGTCAAAGATGATCCAGAGATCGTGTTCCAGGGCGATCTCCGCCATCTCGCGAAGGGTCTTTTCGTCGTAAACGGCGCCCGTGGGGTTGTTCGGCGTGTTTATGAGCATTCCTGCCGTCCGGGGTGTAATCGCCTCGGTGATCCTTGAAGCCAGGGGTATATTCCCCGTAGCGGTGGTGTCGACCACGATCTCCCTGCCATCCAGAAGGCGAACCTGTTCTACGTAACTGACCCAGGCCGGTGAGAAAACCAGGACCTCGTCGCCGGGATCCACCAGGGAGGCCAGCGACCCGTAAATCAGGGGTTTAGCACCGGGCCCAATGATGACCTGGTCATTGGAATAGTCCAGGTCGAAGCGATCCGAGTAATAGGAGGCCACCGCCTCGCGAAGCTCGGGAATGCCGCTGGATTGGGTGTAGTGGGTCTGCCCCTCCTGGATCGCCCTCTCGGCATAACTCGCGGCCGCCGGGGGAGAGTCGAAGTCGGGTTCACCCGCTCCGAAGGAAATGACCGGTTTCCCCGCATTTTTAAGGGCCTTCGCCTTGTTCACCACCGCCAGGGTTGCCGACGGCTCCATCCTGGATGCTCTTGCCGAGACCTTCATGGAATCCCATCTCCGTTCCTTTCGTGATCAGGGGCGTAAATTTACTTGGTCATTATAGACCAAGAGGGAAATAGATGATGCCTGTATAAGTGGAAAGCGGCATAAAGGTGAATTAGTAGAATCATTGTAGGGCCGAACCTTCGATGGTAAAATCTGATCCATACCGTTTCCTGAAACCATCGTGGATTGGGGGGAAAATCATGGATGTCAGGTTTGTCACGCGCAATCTCGACCTGCAGGACGAACTTCGGAAATATATGGAGAAAAAGCTAGAAAAACTGGAAAAATTTTTTGACCGGATCCTCGATACCCAGGTGGAGGTGAGTTCCAATCGCGGCATGAAGGTGGTTGAAATAACCGCCGACGTGAATGGCGTGATCATGAGGGGCGAGGACTACGCCTCCGATATCAGGAAGGCCTTCGACAAGTGCCTGAAGAATATCGAGCGCCAGATCAAGAAGCACAAATCCTTCCTGAAGGAAAAGGCCAGGATGAAGACCGCCGAGGTATCCTTCGAGATCGAGGGTTTTGTCAACGAGCTCTCCGAGCCGGAGGAAAAAAGGGAAGGGATCGTGAAGACCAAGAAGTTCCCCTTCCGTCCCATGACCCCCGAGGAGGCGACCATGCAGATGGACCTCCTGGGTCATACCTTCTTTGTGTTCAGAAACGCCGATAACGGCAGTGTAAACGTGGTCTACAGGAGGAAGGACGGAGGCTTCGGACTCCTTATCCCCGAAGAGTAACCAGGCATCCCGCGAAGGAGGACTAACCCGACGGGTGGGGCCACCGCGACCCCGCCCTTTCATTGAAACCTCCCGGTTATCCCTGGCGACGGGCCGCCTGTCGATCGCCCCGTGATCGCCCCGGATCATGCCCTTTCGTACCAGGTTTTCGCGGTTCCGGCCATCGGCCTGTCCGCGCAAGACCTGGTTGTCCTTTGGTATTCCATGGCCGTGGGGCGATGGACCCGCCCGGGGAAGGACCTCCGAGGGGTTATACTTCTGAGACGAGGATCGAGGGGGGGCGGCGGCGCCCGAAGCCTGGGCCGGGAAGCGATCCCGGAAGCATCAAAGCCCGTCTTCGTCCCGGGAGACAGCGGAGAGGTTCAAGATAAAATGCATGAGTTGTCGCTGGTCGGCGCTGTGATCGAATCCCTGGAGGAGATGGCCAGGGAAAGGGGATGGAAGAAGGTGACCAAGGTCACCCTAAAGATCGGTCGGATGAGGCAGGTCATCCCCGAGGTGATGGTCTTTTCCTTTTCCGTGGCCACCGAGGGCACGATCATGGAGGGCTCCTCGCTGGAGATACTGGAGGTGCCCGTCACGAGCCGGTGCCTTTTTTGCGGCGAGGAATGGGATGGCCTATCCTTTACATGTCCCCGCTGCGGCAGCGATCAGATCGAGACCGCCAGCGGCATGGAGATGGACCTGGAATCGGTGGAGGTGGAAGAGTGATATGCCCAGAAGAATAGCTATACAGCGGTCGGTCATGGCCGCCGATGAAAAAATAGCCGAAAAGATCAGGAAAGATTTTTCAAAAAGGGGAGTTCTGATGCTCAACCTTATCGGTTCCCCCGGCTCCGGCAAGACGGCCCTGCTCGAAGAGACCCTGAAAGACCCGGTCTTCAGGTCGGTGGTCCTGGAAGGCGATGTGGCTACATCGAGGGACGCCGAGAGGATAGCCCGTACGGGAACCCCGGTGGTGCAGATAAACACCCGGGGTGGCTGTCACCTGGAGGCCAACCTGGTTGAAAAGGCCCTGGAGGATCTTGAAATGGAGGGCGTCGACGTCGTCTTCGTCGAAAACGTGGGGAACCTCGTATGCCCGGCGGAATTCGACCTGGGCGAGGACCACAAGGTCGCCCTTTGCAGCGTTCCGGAAGGGCCGGACAAGCCCCTCAAGTACCCCCACCTCTTCATGAAGGCCGAGGCGGTGCTGCTCACCAAGGTGGACCTTCTCGAGCACCTGGATTTCGACAGGAATCTCTTCTGGAAGGATGTAAAGGAATTGAACCCCCGGGCCGAAAGGCTGGAAGTATCGGCCCTCAGGGGAGACGGCATGGCGGAGTGGATCTCGGTGGTGGAACGCTGGATCAGGGCGAAAAGACCATGAATCGGAATGGCGCCCCGGACCTGACCGCGTCGCTCAATGATAGCCAGGCGGAAGCCGTCCGTTACTGTTCGGGGCCGTTGTTGGTCCTTGCCGGGGCCGGCAGCGGCAAGACCCGCGTCCTAGCCCACAAGTTCGCCTGGCTTGTCTCGGAGCAGGGCCTGGATCCCCGTTCAATCATGGCCGTGACCTTTACAAACAAGGCCGCCCGGGAAATGCGGGAGAGGATCAGCAGGCTTTTGGACGTCGATCTCGAGGGTTCGGACGTCGGGACCTTTCACTCCTGGGGCCTTCGCTTCCTTATAAGGAACTACCGTGACCTCGAAAGGATCACCGGTCGAAGGGCCACGACGGTCTATGACCGAGCCGATACCAGGTCCCTGGTGAGGTCCGTCATGAAGGAGCTCAATATCGACCCCAAGCGGTACGAACCGGGTTGGATGGTGGAGCGCCTTTCCAGGGCCAAGAGCGAGGGGGATCCGCGGTACCTCACCGCGGGCGAAAGCGATTTCCCGGTAGGCCCGGTCTTTTTGAAGTACCAGGAGGGATTAGCCAGGCAGGGCGCGGTAGACTTCGAGGACCTGCTTCTTTTGCCCCTGCACCTTTTGCTTAACGATGGCCCTTTGCTCGAAAGGGAGAGGGCGCGCATCAACTGGATACTCGTGGACGAATACCAGGATGTCAACCGCCCCCAGTACCTCCTCCTGAAGGCTTTATCGGCGGGACGGGACAGGATAATGGTCGTCGGCGACCCGGACCAGTCGATTTACGGCTGGCGGGGGGCCGATATGAACATGATCCTGAACTTCGAAAAAGATTTTCCCGCCGCCAGGGTCTTCGTGCTGGAGCAAAACTACCGTTCCACATCGAATATCCTTGGAGGAGCCAACGGCGTCATCAGGAACAACTTCCGCAGGAAGCCGAAAAAACTCTGGACCTCCAGGAGCGACGGGGAGAAGATCCACGTCCTCCTGGCGGATAACGAAAGGGTCGAGGCGGCCTTCATAGCCGAAGAGGTGCTGAGGCTGAAGGGGCTGGGTTTCAGGTTCGGGGACATGGCCGTGCTGTACAGGATTAACGCCATGAGTCGCCTCTACGAGGAGGTTTTTCTCCGCAACGATATCCCCTACAGGATAGTCCGCGGAACGGCCTTTTACGAGAGGCGGGAGGTCAAGGACGCCCTTTCCTTCATGCGGCTTGCCGTCAACCCCTTTGACGAGGCAGCCCTGGACAGGATAGGCAATACGCCCTCCCGGGGTTTGGGAAAAAAGTCCCTGGAGAAGTTGAAGGATTACATCCATGCTTCGGGAGAAGGGGGAATTGAATTCTGGACCAGGCTGTCCAGGAGCGGGGCCGACCTCCCCGGCAGGGCGGGAAAGGGAGCCATGGAGCTCGGGGCCCATATGGTTGAGATCATCCAACGGAGCGAGGAGATCCCCTCTATCATAGAATATATTTTGGAGGGGATAGGTTACGAAGGGGAACTGGCCAGGATGGACCCCGAAGGCTGGAGGGAGAGAGTGGACAACATACGCGAACTCCTCTCGGTCACTTCCTCCGCGGAAGGGCTCGAAAGGATGCTCGCTGAGATAGCCCTGGTGACCGACCTGGACCTGGTGCCCGACGAGGCGGAATCGGTAAGCCTGATGAGCCTCCATGCCGCCAAGGGACTGGAGTTTCCCGCTGTCTTCATGGCCGGCCTCGAGGAGGCCCTGTTTCCCCATTACCGGTGCATCGATGACCCCGACGGCCTTGAAGAGGAGCGACGGCTTTGTTACGTGGGCATGACAAGAGCCGAGGAAAGGCTCTACCTGACCGCGGCGGGGAGCAGGGTCCTTTTTGGGACGATTCAGAGGAACGGCTTCTCCAGGTTTCTCTGGGAGATACCCGAAGAATTCAAGGAAACCGGGGAAATGAGCGGGGAGGAAGCGTCCTATGCTGGTGATAGGCCTTACGGGAGACGTTGGGGCTGGTAAGTCGACCCTGTCCTTCGCCTGGGCATCCCAGGGAGCCAGGGTCATAAGCGCGGATTCGATCGTGGCCGAACTCTGGGAGAGAAAAGACCTGGCGGACCTTGCCGTGGAAAGATGGGGGACATCCATCCTCACCCCGGGGGGGACCCTGAATCATGGGGCCGTCTCCAGGGTGATCTTCGACGATGAGAAGGAGTACCGTTGGGCCTGCGGGATTATCCATCCCCTCGTCGGGGAGGAAATGGAAAGGCGAATCGATGATCTCGACGGATGGGTCGTCGCGGAGATACCCCTTTTGTTCGAAAAGGGGGTACCGGAATGGATCAACCTCACCGTTTACGTGGAGGCGCCGGAGGAGGAAAGGATTCGCCGCAATGCCGCCCGTGGGTGGGACAGGGAGGAACTCCACCGGCGGGAACGCTGGCTTCTCGAATCGAAAAGCAAGAAGGAGATGGCGGACCTCGTCATCAGGAATGACGGCACCCTGGAGGAACTGGAGGCGAGGGCCAAGGCTCTCGGGTTGCGTTTTCTCTCCCTTTCCTCTCTAGACAGGATCTGCTTCGAATCGGCCACGCCGGAGGTTTGCCGCCGCCTGTTCCGGGAATTGTCCAGGGACGAAAGGGTCATCGAGGTGGGGATGGCCACCGACGAGGATTGCGAAGTCAGGGACGCTTCCCGGGGCGATCTCGGCCTGGTAGTCACGGCCTTCGTGATGTCCGACGACCTGGAGGGAATAAGGTCCCTGGTCGAAAAAATCGGCGACGGTGGCGTCGCCCTCCGTTCGCGCCCGGCGGAAGCGGGGCGGCTTCCCAAGGATGTTTTGTTGCGGGCCATGAAGGGAGAGAAGTGTTGAAGATCATCACCACCCATATCGGTGCCGATTTCGATTCCCTGGCCAGCATGGTGGCTGCCAAAAAGCTTTACCCGGGAGCCCGGGCCTGCTTCTCCGGTTCCGCGGGGAGAAATGTCAGGGAATTCCTCAAGAGGACGCCGGGAAGGTGGGAGATCCTGACGCCCAGCCAGGTCGAAATGGACAAGATCACGATGCTCATCATCGTCGATGCGCGATCCCCCGCCCGGATCGCTTCCTTCGCCGGCATCCTCGATCGCCCGGGACTCGAGGTCCATGTCTACGACCACCATGCCGCGGTCCAGGAAGAAATTGAGGCCTCCTTTTCGCTGATCGAGCCCGTGGGGGCCACGACCACCATCCTCGTAGAGAAACTTCTTGAAAGGGAGATTCCCATCTCGCCCCAGGAAGCCACCCTTTTCGCCATGGGCATTTTCGAGGACACGGGGGCGCTCACCTTTGGCGCGACCACCGAGAAGGACTTCCGGGTCGTCCTGGAATTGAAGAACCTGGGGGCGGACATGACCGCTATCCCCGCCTATATAGAACTCTCACTGGACAGCTCCGAGAAGAGAATACTCGACAAACTTATAGAAAACGCCCGGGAGAGATACATCCACGGCGCCAAGGTGGTCCTCTCCTCCATGACGAGTTCCGCCTACGTGGAGGGCCTCTCCCTTTTCGTCCACCGCCTCAGGGACTATTTCGACGCCGACGTGGCCCTCGCCGCCGTCCAGATGGAGAAAAGGGTGTACGTCGTAGCCCGGGGCCGAGAGGAAGTCCTCAATGTGGCCGATTTTCTTTCTCCCCTCGGAGGAGGAGGGCACTCCCAGGCCGCGGCGGTGACCCTGACCGGCGTCACTCCCCAGGAGGTTCTGGCGGACCTCGAGGGAAGGCTCGAAAAATCCATCCAGCCCCTGGTGACGGTGGGCGAAGTCATGACCAGCCCCGTGATGGTTATCTCGCCGGAAAAATCGGTGGAGGACGCTTACCGATTGATGATCCGGTACGGACACTCCGCCCTTCCGGTGGCGCTTGAAGGCAAAGTAAAGGGGCTCATCACCAGGAAGGACCTGGACCGCGCGAAGACTCACGGCCTTGGCGCGGCCAGGGTCGAGGATTACATGACGGAGGATCCGCTGACCATCGGCCCCGGGGCGTCCGTCGCCGAGGCGCACAGGATCATGGTTTCCCGCAACATCGGCAGGCTCATGGTGACCAAGGACGATCAATTGATGGGGATAGTCACCAGGACCGATATCCTGAGGGCCCTTTTCCCAAGGTCCCTGCCCGCCGAGACGAGGACGGTGGCCCCGGAGATGCCCTGGGTGGAGAACCTTTCGGGCTTGATGGCGTCCCTTCTCAAGGATCCGGTTTCATCCCTCCTGAGGAGGATGGGGGAGAGAGCCACCTCCATGGGGATGAGAGCCTACGTTGTCGGCGGTTTCGTCCGGGACCTGCTCCTCGGGAGGCTGAACGAGGACCTGGATATCGTCATCGAAGGGGACGCCGTGGCTTTCCTCGAATCCTGGATAAAGAACGGAGCCCGGGTTGCGATCCACCAGAGATTCCGGACGGGGACCATCGTTTTCCCCGACGGGCGAAAGGTGGACGTGGCCACCGCGAGAAGGGAGTTTTACGAATACCCCGTCGCTCAGCCCCAAGTCTCCATCGATTCGATCGAGCATGACCTTTACCGCCGGGATTTCTCGGTCAACGCCATGGCCCTGTCGATAACGGCCGGGGATTGGGGCACGCTGGTCGACTACTTCGGCGGGAGGCGTGACATCAAGGACAGGCTTTTAAGGGT
>JAAYIZ010000061.1 GCA_012523215.1 Thermovirga sp. | reverse complement strand
CCTTCATTTTGAAGCCGTGTTCCAGGATTCTGAGTTGCTCGAGGGATTCGGCTTCCGATAGGGGGGTCGGGGCCAGGTCCGCGTAGGTGAAGAGAAAATCCCGCCGGAAACCGTAGATGCCGATGTGTTGGAAGAGGGGGATATCCGTCCGCACCCGCCGGTAGGGGATGGGGCACCGGCTGAAGTAAAGGGCGCACCCCTCCAGGTCGGTCACCACCTTCACCGTGTTGGGGTCCGCCATGGATTCGGGGTCCAGGGGAGCGCAGAGCGTTGAGGACGGGGCGTTCCTGTCCTCGAGCAGGGCCCTGGCGGCTTCGTCGATCATGACGGGGTCGAGGAGGGGCTCATCCCCCTGGATATTGATCACTACCTCCGCATCGTCATGTTTTGACGCCTCCGCCACGCGGTAGGTCCCGTTGGGGTGATCGGGGGAGGTCATGAGACCTTCGCCCCCGAAGGAATGGACGGCTTCAAGGATACGAGCGTCGTCGGTGGCAACGACCAGCCGGTCCAGGGTTTTCGACAGGGCGGCCCGTTCGTAGACCCTCTGGATGAGGGTCTTGCCGCAGATATCGGCCAGGGGTTTGCCCGGAAGGCGAATCGAGGCATACCTGGCGGGGATGACCCCCAGCACCCTCATGGCGTCTCGCCATGCTCCCCGGCCTTGGCGATCAGTTTTTCCCTGTCCAGGGGCTTCACTTCTTTCACGATCCATTCGCGCATCGCCTGGCCTTCCGGTGTGTGCTGGGCGTAGCTCATGAAGTCGAGGGAAATCCCCAGGGCCTTCGCAGCTTTCCAGGCCATCACGGGCCAGACCTCGCCGATGTCCCCAATGATGGGGATGCTCCCCTCATGGCGCGCGAAGGCGGACATCTCCATCCGGAAGGGGATCTTCGAGATTTTCGTCTTTGGGAGTCCCCTGTTTATCGCTTCCTGGATGAGAGCGCTCTCCTTCTCGAGGTCCTGGGCTTTTCTCAGGTTCTCGTCGAGGTCGATGCGTATGAGGATCTTGCCCTCTAGGGAAAAGGTCCGCAGCCCTTTCCACCAAGACCATATGCCGTGCCCCGTGTAGCATTCGAAGGGGCCATCGTGGATTTCCTGGGTGAGGGCTACCGCCGACTCGATGATGACATCGGCGGCCTCGAGCATCGAGGCTATGCGCCTGGACCGTTCGAAGACGGAGATGCTGTCGCCGATGGCCATGCCCACATGGCCATGCCCCACCATCTGGGGGATGCTCACCAGCACGGGCAGGCCCTTTTCCGCTCCCATGCCTATCATGGTGCGCCGGTCCGCCCCCCATCCGGCCGCTACCTCGAAGGGAAGTCCGCAGGCCTTGCTGAAGACAAGTATTTCACCGGCCAGGTTCTCCGCCCTCAACCCCATGGGGTAGGCCATGTTCCCGGCAGCCTTGATGACACGCCTGCCATCGGCTTTTTCCCCTCTTTCGAGGAGGTCCTCGTCGAGGATCATCTCCCTCCGGAGGATGTCCAACTGCCCCTGCGACAGTTGGGTGAACTCGAAGGCACCCCCGCGGGGCAGGAAGTCTCCTTCGAGCCCCAGGGCCGAGG
>JAAYIZ010000060.1 GCA_012523215.1 Thermovirga sp. | reverse complement strand
GTCTGACCGTGCGCCAGAACAGGGGCATCGTAGGGGATTACGTGGCCGATATCGAGTCGGGGATAGTGGCGGCCTGGTACAAGAACGTGGAAGGGATAGCGCCCCTTGAACTCTCGCCCTTCCTCTATGACCTGGTGGGTCACCCCGACACGAAGGTGGTCATCGGAAAGTTGAGCGGTCTTCCCACCGTGGATATTTACCTGGACAAACTGGGTATCCAGACCGACGACAAGGACGCCAAGGCGGAGATCCTGAAAAAGATCAAGGATACGGCGCTGGAGAAGAGGCGCCTTCTGACCATCGAGGAGTTCGGAGAGATCGCGACGTCCGTTCTCGACAAGTCGTAAGGGAAAGACCAGCCCTCGCTGGGTAAGGCTGCCCGATGGACGGCCGAGATACTGTTCGACGAGGGCCTCGCAAGAAGCATTGCGGGTACCAACAGTGGCATTCCGAAGGGTTAGTACAGCTCCTTGCGATGGGAAGATTCTTGTAATTATCCTGAACATGATATCACCCTCCTTTTCGAAGCACCCTCTTCAATCAAGAGGGTGCTATCTCTCTGTTCCACCGTCGGGGGAAAAATCTGATATTCAGAATTAATACCCCTAGGAGTATTGACTCCATTTGCAGTGGGGATTACTCTTCTTAATACAACTTTTCAGGTATTTATGTTATCCAGGGGAAGTTGCACTTAAAAGGGGTTCGGGATTCCATTTTGAATAGCGAAGGGAGGGGGTCCGTGACCACTCAGAGCGTCCGCTTCTGCCGTAGGTTCGAGAGGTTTTGGTTGCTCGCCCCCTTTGTCTTATTTTTGAGAGGAGGAATTAGATAATGTCAGCTTCTTCCAAGAGGTGGATAAGAACGTTGGTAGTTTTGGCGGTTCTTGCTCTTTCTTTAACCGCCCATGCTCAAGACGGTCCCGATATGGAAGTGACGGGTGACACGATCCTGGTAGGCGCCAGCATGCCCTTATCGGGATCGGGGGCGGTTTTTGGGATTTATTCAAAGGGAGTACAAGCCTATTTCAACTACATCAATGACAATGGTGGCGTTCGTGGTAAACAGTTGAAGCTCAAGCTATACGATGACGCCGACGATCCTTCCAGGACCATGCGAAATGTGAGGAGGCTTGTGGAAAACGACAATGTTTTTGCCGTAGGTTTTATTGTCGGCACCGCCCACAACCTCGGAGTCCGTTCGTACTTGAACAATCGGAATATCCCCCATATCCTGGCCAATAGCGGCCATGACGAGTTCGGCAACCCTGTTTCCTCGAAAAAATACCCTTTGACGACGGTGTTTCTCCCCTCCTACGCGCTTGAATCCTCCGTTGCAGCGAGGTACCTGATAGAGCACAAGCCCAAGTGCAAGGTTGCCATCCTTCGCCAGAATGACGACCAGGGCAAGAGCTTGCTCGAGGGTTTTCGAAAGGCTATAGAAGGTACGGATATTGAGATCGTGGCTATCCAGGTCTTCGGATTAGGTGACCCCAGTGTGCTTGGTGCAGTGCAGGTCCTGGCTCAGTCTGGTGCAGACGTGTTCCTAAATTATAGCTCCGGTACCTACACCACCCAGGCCATCTCAAAGATGGCTGAACTAGACTGGCGGCCCTTAACCTTCCTCATTAGCTGGAACGTCGCCTTGAGCACCCTCGAACCTGCCGGATTACACAATGCGAAGGGATTTATGGCCGCTGCGTACCTCAAGACACCTACTGATCCAATGTGGAACGACGACGAGGGAATGAAGTGGTATCGCCAAACGGTTGAGAAATACTTACCCGGCACCGACCCGAATCAGCAGGGCGTAGCCTATGGATTTACCGAAGCCGAGATATTTGTGACCGCGCTTAAGAAAGCCGAGAAACTCACCCGTTCGGCCCTGATTACCTCCCTGCGTAATTTGAAGGACGAGAAGATGACCCTTCTGGTTCCAGGGATAACCGCTTCGACCGATGAGTCGCAAGACCAATATTGGGTGATAAATTCGCTCGCCCTGCGCCGGTTTGATGGTGAGGGTTGGAAAGATACCGGAGACGTGTACACATGGTAGCAAAAGCTGCCCCTTTACCATGGCAATGAAGTCTGGCTCGAACGCGAGGGGTGGGGCTCTGGAAGCGCCCCGCCCCTTCTTGGAGGTGCAGGGGATTTCCTTGAGCTTTGATGGGATCCGCGCCCTTGATAATGTGAATTTCAACGTTGCCGAGCGGTCGCGATGTGGCTTGATTGGTCCGAACGGGGCAGGTAAGACTACTCTCTTTAACTGCGTCAGCCGTCTCTATTCAGCGCAGAGCGGCAGGATAATTATGGACGGACAAGATCTCAGCACCATTCCCGGGCATGCTATCGTTGGAATCGGAGCCGCAAGGACTTTCCAGAACGTTGGTCTAATCCAGTCAATGTCAGTATTTGACAATGTCATGGGGGGTGCCTGGTCGGAATATCCTCGTGGCCTTATACGGTTCGCGTTGATCCCCCCAGAGCTCTCCGCATCAGAGAAAGTCGTTCGAAGTCGTGCCTGGGAGGTCTTGGAACGGCTCGACATGACAAACATTGCCAGCCTAAAGCCGTCGGAACTCCCCTACGGGACGCAAAAGCGTGTGGAGCTGGCCCGTGCCTTAATGATGCGCCCCAGGCTTCTCATGCTAGACGAGCCTGCAAACGGTCTGACGACGGTTGAAGTGGATGAATTGAGAGTGCTGCTGACAAGGCTTTGGGAGGAGTACAAGCTCACGCTCCTTGTTGTTGAGCATAATATGAGGTTTGTCATGAATATTTGTGATGACATTGTTGTATTGGATGCGGGAAAGGTTATCGCCCACGGTAGTCCCGAAGAAGTCCGCAACAACCCTGCGGTCATTGAGGCATACCTGGGACGGCGTAACCCCGTCGGGGGAATAGACAATGAGAGCTCTCACGGTCACTGATTTAGTAGCTTCCTATGGGCAGGGAGTGGTGCTTCACGGGGTAAGCCTATCTGTCGAAGCCGGAGAGGTGGTTGTGGTGCTGGGCGTAAATGGCGCCGGCAAGACGACCCTCCTTCGCGCTATTACCGGACTGATGTCTAAAATCCAGGGGACGGTCGACGTTGACGGCGTACAAGTACAAGGATTGAGTC
>JAAYIZ010000059.1 GCA_012523215.1 Thermovirga sp. | reverse complement strand
GGAGAGAACTGGAGGGGAGGAGAGCCAGGTGACCCCGAGACGACTAAAGATCGCCACCATCGGCGGGGACGGGGTAGGCCCCGAAGTCACGGCGGAAGCTAAAAAGGCCACCGATGCCGCCGGCAGGACCTTCGGTTTCGAAGTGGAATGGCTCGACTTCCCTTTCGGGGGGCTTCATTACCTGAAAACGGGGGAAGTGATGCCCGAAGGGGCTGTCCAGGAGATAGCCCGATGCGACGCTCTTCTCCTGGGCGCCATAGGCCGTCCGGAGGTAAAACCCGGGATCCTTGAAAGAGGCATCCTGCTGACCCTCCGTTTCCATTTCGACCAATACATCAACCTCAGGCCCTCCCGATCGTTACCGGGAGTGGGGAGCCCCGGACCGTTCAAGGAGATCGATATCGTGGTGGTGCGGGAGAACACCGAGGATTTCTACATGGGCATCGGAGGCAGAAGTGACGGCCCCCCACTGGAAGCCTCCTTCCCCATCAGGAGAGGTCTTTACAGCGGCGAGGGGCACCTCCGACTGTCTTTCGACAAAGCCCTTGCCTGCGCCGCGCAGGTGGGCCTCGCAACTGAACCCGCCGTGCGGCGGGCGACCGCCTGGGCCTGCGACAAGGCCCGGCAGCGGGGTGAGGACAGGGTGACCCTGGCCTCGAAATCGAACGCGCTTCCCATCATCTACGGGTTCTGGGAAGACGTGGCCGGCGATGAGGCCCGGCGGAGGGGCATGGCCCTGGAAGTGGTCAACGTCGATGCCCTTTGCTATCACTTGAGCCGGGAACCGGACCGTTACGGGGTGATACTGACTCCCAACATGTTCGGAGATATTGTCAGCGATCTCCTGGCCGGTCTTGCCGGAGGGCTCGGGACCGCCGCCGGGGCCAATATAGGAGACGGGTTGTCCATGTTCGAACCTGTCCATGGTTCGGCCCCCGACATCGCCGGCAAGGGAATTTCCAATCCCGTGGCAGCCACCCTCTCGGCGGGCCTCATGCTGGAACACCTAGGGGAGCTCGACGCGGCCGGGGCCATAGAGAGGGCTGTCCTCGACTACCTGTCCGAGGGCGGGGACGCACTCCCCGTAGAACTGGGGGGGAAAGCCACGACGGCGGCTGCGGGAGACTCGATCGCGGCCAGGATCCAGGCCCGGAGAGGAAAGGACCAGTGAAACCCATGAAAATGACGGGAGCACGCATGGTAGTGAGCGCCCTTGAGGCGGAGGGCGTTGAATTTGTCTTCGGCATCCCCGGAGGTTCGGTTATCCCTCTTTACGACGCCCTCATGGACGCCCGGTTCCGGGTCATTCTGACCCGTCACGAGCAGGCGGCATGCCACGCGGCGGACGGCTACGCGAGGGCTTCGGGAAAAACGGGGGTCTGCATAGCCACGTCGGGCCCGGGCGCGATGAACCTTCTCACGGGGCTGGCCAATGCCCAGATGGACTCCGTGCCCCTGGTCGCGATCACGGGGCAGGTGGCCTCGGGATCGATCGGCACCGACGCTTTCCAGGAGGCCGATATCTTTGGCTCTTCCCTCTCCCAGGTCAAGCACAGTTTCCTCGTTCGTTCCCTCGAAGAGCTCCCCGTAGCGCTGCGGAGGGCTTTCTCCATCGCCTCCGAGGGCAGGCCGGGCCCCGTCCTGGTGGACCTGCCGGTGGATTTACAGCGGGAAGAAGGACTTTTCCACTATCCCGACGATGTCAGGGCGAAGGGAGGTCCTTCGAAAACATCCGACACAGACCCGGGCATCATCGATGCTTGCGATGCCCTGGCCGCCTCCACTAGGCCGATGATAATAGCCGGGGGAGGCAGCTCTTCCAGCACCGCATCGAAGAACCTCAAGGCTTTGGCCGAGAAGTTTTCCATTCCCGTCGCGACGACCCTCCTGGGAAAGGGGGTTTTCCCTGAAAGCCATCCCCTATCGCTCGGGATGATAGGAATGCACGGCACACCCCAGTCCAACCTTGCCGCCTCCAGGTGCGATGTGCTCGTGGCGGTCGGCATGCGGTTCAGCGACAGGTGCACCGGTGACCGGACCCGTTTTGCCAGGGGGGCAAGGATCGTTCATATCGATATCGACGCGTCGGAACTCAACAAAAATATCGAAGCCGCCGTGGCCCTTCATGGAGATGCCGGAGGGGTCCTGGAGGCCATCCTCCAACATCTTGAAAACAAACCCCCGAGGGACCGGACGGACTGGCTGGAGGAGATCGATGAGATCAAAGCCAGGTGGCCCCTCATGAAACCGGCCCTGGAAGGGGATGGGCCCTTGAGCACCCCCGCCGTCATTCTCGGGATGCGGGAAAGGATTTCCGAAGGGCACGTGCTGACGACGGAGGTCGGTCAGCACCAGATGTGGGCAGCCCTTTACTGGAAATCGGAACGACCCCGGAATTTTATAACCTCCGGCGGGCTCGGGACCATGGGTTACGGCCTGCCGGCCGCCATCGGGGCCGCCTTCGCGAGGCCGGGTCAGCCGGTGACATGCCTGGCGGGCGACGGAAGCCTGATGATGAACCTGCAGGAACTTGAAACCTGCGCCCGGTACAACCTTCCGGTCAGGATCATATTGATCAACAACGCAAGCCTGGGCATGGTTCGCCAGTGGCAGGAACTGTTCTGGAACAAGCGCTACTCCCAGACCTGTGAAAGGACTTTCTGCGACTTCACGGCCCTTGCCT
>JAAYIZ010000058.1 GCA_012523215.1 Thermovirga sp. | reverse complement strand
GCACGGGACCGGTTGTGAAGGTTCCAGCCAGGGTCATCGAGGAAGCCGAGAAAATCCTCAAGAGTGAGGGTTTCCTTTAGTTTGAAAGGACAGTTCGTGAAAACAAGAGCAGCCCTTTATGGTATAATTTCACCCGGGGATTTAATCTAATCGTTCCTGTATGACAACTGAGATGGAAGAAAGGGGAGGTGGGACAGGCTCGGAGAAATTGCGCAGCTGAAAGGACAAATTGATCCCGGAATTTTTGAACAGCAGGACAGAGAAGAAGGAGGGATTGATTGTTATGGAAGGCTTGATGGCTATTAATAATGTCGTCAACGGTATAGTTTGGGGTCCCCCTATGCTCGCACTGCTCGTTGGTACCGGCATCTATCTTACTATCGTCCTCGGCTTCCCTCAGATAAGGTACTTCGTGTTCATGTTCAAGGAAGTTCTTGGCAACATAGGCAAGAAATCGGGAGTGGAAGGCACTATTACGCCCTTCGCGGCCTTATCGGTCGCGCTCGCTTCCACGGTGGGTTCAGGCAACATCGCGGGTGCTGCCACCGCCATCCACCTCGGTGGGCCCGGAGCGCTTTTCTGGATGTGGATTACGGCCATCTTCGGGATGGCCACCAAGATGACTGAGGCTGCTCTCGCCGTCAGGTTTCGTGAGAAGGACGAAGGCGGAAACTGGCGCGGCGGCACAATGCACGTCCTGGAGAAAGCCACGGGACAGAAATGGCTGGCCTGGCTCTTCGCCTTTTTCACCACCTTCGCGGCTTTCGGAATTGGTAACGCTACCCAGGCCAACTCCACCGCCCAGGCGCTTGAACTGGGTTTCGGAGTGCCCTGCTGGATTTCCGGCATCGTCATCGTTGTGCTTGTGGCCCTCGTCATAGTCGGAGGGGTCAAGAGGATCTCCGATGTGACCACCTACCTGGTTCCCTTCATGGCCATTTTCTACATTGTGGGCGGTGGGGTGGTCATCTTGTTGAACGCCAATCTGATCCCCTTCGCCATAAACCAGGCTATCTGCTACGCTTTCAATGATCCCATGGCAATTCCCGGGGCCATCGCCGGATGGTCGGTCAAGCAGGCCCTCACCAAGGGCGTCGCTCGCGGGGTCTTCTCGAACGAAGCCGGTCTCGGCTCCGCCCCGATGGTTCACGCCACTGCCATCACGGATCATCCCGTGAGACAAGGCGCTTACGGCCTCTTCGAGGTGTTTGTGGACACCATAGTCATCTGCTCCATCACCGGCATCAGCATCATCGCCACCGGTACCCTCACGTCGAGGCCCGACCTCACCGGTGCCCAGCTCACCCTGACCGCCTTCCAGTCGGTCCTGGGGACGCCGGGCTTGTGGGTTTTATCCCTCGGTCTGGCCATGTTCGCCTTCTCGACCATACTTGGATGGTACTGGTATGGTGAAACCGGCGCCGTCTATATCTTCGGCCTGAAGATCACCCCGGTTTACAAGTTCCTCTGGATCGCGGTGTGCCTGGTCGGCGCCATCGGTGGCGGCGGACAGTTCCTCACAAACCTTTGGGACCTGTCGGACACCATGAACGGGCTCATGGCAGCCCCCAACCTTATCGCGCTCCTTTGGGTTTCCAACGAGATGCGCAAGATGGTCAAGGATTTCGATGCTAAACGCAAGAGCGGGGAGCTGAAATAGCGTTTTCCTTTCAAGGCTGAAATTGGTTTTCGGCTTAAAAAGGGGGCCGGGGATTCCCCGCCCCCCTTCCCTTTTGAAAGGAGGGCATACCCTTGTCCCTTAGACCTACCAGGATGGAGGTCAACCTGGAGAATCTCGCCTTAAATTTCAGGTCCATTTCGGGATCCCTGGATAAGGGCTGTAGCCTCATGGCGGTCGTAAAGGCCAACGGCTATGGCCTAGGCGCAAGGCGGGTCGCCAAGGTCTTTCAGGAGGCGGGGTGTCAGCGTTTCGCCGTGGCCACGCCCGATGAGGCAGTGGAATTAAGAGAAAATGGAATCAGCGAACCGCTGCTCGTTATGGGTCCTTCATCGCGGGACGCGGCCGAAGCCTTCGTGGCCATGGATATTACCGCTGCCTGTACGGACTTGTCCTTCGCCGAGGCAATGAGCAGGGCTGCGGTAACCCAGGGCAAGACGGCGCGCCTGCACCTGAAGGTTGACACCGGCATGGGAAGGATAGGCTTTCTCCCGGGGGACATCCCTGAGACCGTCGATAGAATCCTTCATTTCCCCGGGATCGACCTCGAAGGTATTTTCACCCATTTCGCCTGCGCCGATGAAAGGAACCCCGAGTACACCCATATCCAGTTTGGAAGGTTCGGAGAGGCTCTGGACGCCTTGCGCTCCAGGGATGTCAGGTTCAGAATCAGGCATGTTTGCAACAGCGCTGGCACTGTGAATTTCCCCGAAATGCACCTCGACGCGGTGAGGCCCGGGCTCATCCTGTATGGAATGTGGCCTTCCCGGTATTGCAAGAGGGGTGTCGAGATCAAGCCCGTCTTCGAGGTGAAGACCGCGGTGGCCGCCGTCAGGGAGCTGCCTGCCTTCAGCGGCATCGGCTACGGCCTCCGATACATGACCAGGGGGACGGAACAGGTGGCCATTCTACCGATCGGCTACCACGATGGTTACACGAGACCTCTCTCGATGAAGGCCTCGGTCCTCATCAGGGGCGAAAGGGCACCTATAGTAGGCAGCATCTGCATGGATCAGACCATGGTCGATGTGACCCACATTCCCGGGGTCATCCCCGGCGACGAGGTGGTCCTCGTGGGTAGCCAGGGGCATGAATCCGTTACACCGGAGGAAATCGCCTCGCTGCTTGGCACGATCAACTATGAAATTTCAAGCCTCTTCGGACCGAGAGTCCCAAGGGCGTACATCTGAAGGGTCGCAATGACCTTTCCCGGCACTGGTGAGCTAAAATCCCGCGGCGACCGCGTGGTCGCCGTTTTTTTTTTATCTTTGGTCGTTGGAGGTATAATCCTGGATGAGTCGCGAAGGGTAGCTTCGTTCATTTTTTGAATATTACGGGGAGGTTTGCCTTATGAGAGGCCTGAAAAGCGTCTTCGGAGGGTTCCCGGTGAAATCTCTCGAAGATGAGGAAGTAGACCTGATAAAGGAAGCCGCGCGAGAGAGCCGGGCCTGGGCTGTGACCATGACTTCGGCGGCAAAGAGCGGTCACCCCGCCGGTTCTCTTTCGAGCATGGAGATGTACCTAGTGGTCTACGGCGCGGCCGATATTACCCCGGAAAACTTCCCGGGCCTTGAAAGGGATTTCGTAATTATAAGCCACGGACATACCTCCCCGGGAGCCTATGCCGCCCTTGCCAGGTATGGTTTCATATCCCCCGAAAGCGCCATGGCTCACTTTCGCCAGGTTGGCAGTCCCTTCCAGGGGCACGTTGAAAGAGTTGTTCCAGGGATCGACTGGGGGAGCGGCAACCTTGGACAAGGTCTCTCGGCCGGCGTCGGCTTCGCCCTTGCCATAAGGGCCAGGGGCAGGCAGGACCATGTCTATGTGCTGATGAGCGATGGAGAACAGGTCAAGGGACAGGTGGCGGAGGCCAGGAGGATCGCATCCCATCATCGATTGGCGGGAATAACGGCCCTGGTGGACTACAACGATATCCAGATCTCCGGCCGGACTGGGGACATAATGGAGTCGGACATTCCCGGCCTCTGGAGGGTCGACGGGTGGAGTGTCATAGAGTGCGACGGGCACGATCCCAGGGCCCTTTACAAAGCTCTCATCGATGCCAGGGCCGATGACCGGCCGACGGTGATTATCTGCCACACCGTGATGGGCAAAGGCGTGTCCTTCATGGAGGGGGTCCCCGATTATCATGGCAAGGCGGCCTCGGGAGATCTCTACGTGAAGGCCATGGAGGAACTCGGCGCGTCACCGGTGCTTCTCGACGAAGCCCTCAAGGGGCGGTCCACCGGCGTCTTCGATCCTCCGTCAAGGCCGACATCGATAGCGCCGTCAATAGTGACCGGTGTTCCCAGGAGTTATGGTCCCGACGACCGGACCGACAACAGGTCCGGCTTCGGCCAGGCCCTTGAAGATGTGGGCAGGCTCAACTACAAGTCCCCTGGCTGTGACCCCCTACTTGTATTCGACTGCGACCTCGCTGGTTCCGTCAAGGTGGAGGGATTCGCAAAAGCCTGCCCGGAATGGTTCATCGAAGCCGGAGTCCAGGAGCATTCCACCGCTACCGTCGCCGGCGCGGCTTCCATCTGCGGGGTTACAAGCCTGTGGGCCGACTTCGGTGTCTTCGGCTTGGGGGAGGTCTATAACCAGCAGAGGTTGAACGACATAAACCGCTCTAACTTGAAACTCGCCCTGACCCACGTCGGCCTGGATGTCGGAGAGGATGGCGAAACCCACCAGTGCATCGACTACATCGGCCTCTTGAGAAACCTGTTTGGGTGGCGGCTCCTCGTTCCCGCCGATCCCAACCAGGCGGACAGGATGACCCGCTGGGCCCTTTCCAAACCGGGGAACATCTGCATAGCCATGGGGCGGAGCAAGGTCCCGGTGGTGACCGATGATGAGGGAAATCCCTTTTTCGCGGGCGACTATGTCTTTCGATACGGTGCGGTGGACCTGCTCAGAACGGGCAAGGACGCGGCCATTATCACCATGGGGCACATGGCCGTGAGAGCTTTGAGGGCGCGTGAAATCTTGAGGGACCAGGGTTTCGATGTATCGGTCTATTACGTTGGATGCCCACTGCACATGGACACTCCCTCGATCGTCGAAGCCGCCCGTACCGGGAGGATAGTGACCTACGAAGATCACCATGCTTCCACGGGCCTGGGATCGATCGTGGCCTCCCTATTGCTTAGAACCGGCAGCGGCTGTCCTCTTCGGACCCTTGGCGTTACGAGGTACGGGGATTCGGGGGCTTCTTCAGAAGTCCTATCCGCCATGGGCCTGGATCCTGAAAACCTTGCCGCCGCCGTAAGAAATCTAATCGTCCAGTAGGATAGAGCATAGCCATGGAACTTATGGACCTGGGCGGACCCGTAATGTGGATAATCCTGGTGCTCTCCGTATTAGGAGGGACCATCGTTCTGGAGAGATTCTGGTTCATCTTCAGAGCCTCCACCGATGCGCCGTCGCTTGAACTCGCCCTGGGAGAGTTGATATACCACGGAAAGAAGGAAGAAGCCTCGAGCCTGGTCAGGAGCAGGGACAGTTCTCTTCATCGACTCTTCAGGGTGGCCGTGGACCATTGGGGAGTGGGGCACGAAGCCATGCAGGTCCTGATGGAACAGGAGGTAAGGCGCGAAATATTCCGATGGGAAAGGGGCCTTGGATTCCTGGCCACCCTAGCCCGGGTAGCGCCCCTCCTGGGGCTCCTGGGGACCGTCATAGGCATGATAGACGTTTTCAGAAACCTTCCGGGCTTGATGGGGTCCAACATGGCAGCCCTGGCCGGCGGAATCTGGGAGGCGCTCCTCACTACCGTGGCCGGACTCTCCGTGGCCGTGCCGCTGATACTGTTTCATGCTTTTTTCTCCGCGCGCCTCGAAAGGGCCGAGGAGATGCTTTGGCGAGGGGTGGACTTCATGGTCCGCGAAAAGGTGTTGAGATCAGGATCCGCGACGAATGAAGACCAGGATCCTTAAGCTCTGCTTCTTTCTTTTCCTGCTCTTTTTCCTGTTCTGTTCGCCTGGCCCGGCGTCGGCAGATTCCTTCCGTTCCGCGGAGAGGGTAGTGTCGCTGGCACCCTCGATCACCGAGAGTCTCTTCGCCATCGGAGCGGGGGATAAAGTGGTCGGGGTCACCGATCACGATGTCTCACCGGAAGAGGTAAAAGCCCTGCCTTCGGTGGGAGGCTACTTCGATCCCTCCCTGGAAAAGATCCTCTCCCTTTCCCCGGACCTGGTGATCGGCATAGCCACCTTCCATGGCAAACTGCTGGAAAGGCTTCAGTCCCTTGGCGTGGATACGCTGCCCCTGACGATCCACAGGGGTCTGGACGGGGTCAGGGCCGGCATAATAAGCCTCGGCTCCAGGCTGGGGTTGGAAAAGGAGGCCGGAGAGGTCCTGGGAAACATAGAGCGGGGTCTCGAGGACGTCAGGGAAGAAGTCATCCAGACCTTTCCCAAGGGGTCGCCGTCACTGCTTGTCGTCGTTTGGCACGATCCTCTCACGGTTGCGGGAGGCGTCAACTACATCGACGACATAATGAGGATCATAGGTATTCCCAATGCAGCGTCGGATATTCGTTATACCTTTCCCCAGGTTGACCCGGAGGGGATCGTCGCAAGAAATCCCGGTATTATACTGGTCCCCGGAACGGAAAGGGGGATGTCCGTCACGCCGGAGTCGCTCCTTGAGACCTTGAAAGATTTTCCCATCGCCGCGGTCAGGCAGAAGAAAGTGGTCTCCGTTTCGGCGGACCTTCTCTTCCATCCGGGGCCAAGGGTGGTGGAGGTCGCTCGAAGCCTGCTTGAGGCCGCCCGGAGCTTCCGGGGAGGAAACCCGTGAGACGCACAAGGGTGAGGCGGAGCCTTCCGGAGGTCGAACTGACCTCCCTTGTGGACGTCCTGTTCATGCTCATCATCTTCTTTGTACTGACGGCCGTCTTTTCTGAACCCATCCTTCCAGTGAACCTCCCTGGCGGCATGGGAGAGCAGGTTTCGGGGGAATCTTTTACGATCTCCATCGACAGGGGAGGAGACCTTTTTGTGGGCGACAGGAAGTTGACCAGGGAACAGGCGATCGAAAGGGCTTTGAACTCCTTCAGCGAAGGGAGGAGGATCATTCTCGCCGCCGACAGGGAGGTTCCCTACGGCATGGTCGTTTCCTTCCTTGACGCCCTGAGAAAGGCGGGCGTCGGTTCGGCGGGACTTCTTGTGGATTCGGGCGTCGAACGATGAAAAAGTGGGCGCCCTTTCTCGCGGTCAGCCTTTCCTTTCACGCTCTTCTCCTGGGTATGCCGCCCGTTTCACCCCCTGCCGGGGCCCCCGGGCCCATCATGATTGTTCTCGACCTGGAAACTTGGGTTCCACCCACTGCGATTTTCCAGCCCGAAATCCTGGAACAGTACCCCGCCCCGGTGGCCGCTCCACCACCTCCTTCAAAAGAACCCAAGGCAGCCAGGAATCCGCGACAGGAACAACCCTCGGAAATCCCTCTCTCGGCGGCAAAGGAAAGCGCCGCCCCGGAGGAACGGGTCGGATCCGTTCCTGCCTTCGGCGAGAACCCGCCTCGGGAAGGTGATCCAAGTGATGGGCGACCCCGGGTGGCGGTGGCTTCCGACGTCATAGCCAGGGTTTCACCCATCTATCCCCTGGCTAGCAGGCGAAGGGGGGAGGAGGGCGAGGTGCGCCTGTTGGTGAGACTGGGACCTGGTGGGGCCGTCCTCTCCGTGGAAGTAATGGGATCCAGCGGTTATCCCTCCTTGGACGCCTCCGCCCTGGCGGCGGTCAAGAAGTGGGGGTTCTCGCCCCGCACGCCCAAAGAATTGATCGTGCCGGTAATATTCCGCCTGGAGTAGCCGCCGCCGGAACCCACGACAAAAGTCGTTCCTTGTCCTTTGACTTGTCTTTCCTCTTGTTATATTCTTAACCCTGTTAGATCCTATGGAAAATCCCTTCGGTGACGGGAATCCGGTGAGATTCCGGAGCGGCCCCGCCACTGTAACCGGGACGAAACCGCATGTTTTGCCACTGGCTTTTGCCGGGAAGGCGCGGGAGTAGAATGAACGGGAGCCAGGAGACCAGCCGGGGGGAGGAGATCATGTGTCATGCGCGGGCGTGGCACGACAGAGAATCGTCCCTCGAGGGCGGCCTGGCGTGTCAGGCCGCCCTAATAATTTATCGGGAGGGACGGCTTGATGAGAAGAGTACTGGCAACAGCAGTGGTTTGCATCGCGGTCGTATCAGGGGTGTTTATAGATTGCAGAAGTGCCCGGGCGGAAATTGCCTCCGTTGAACCGGAGATCGTCACGGGGAGCAGGATATATACTAAGCTCTCCGAGATACCGGCACCGACCTACGTGATAACAGCCGAGGAGATCGACCAAAGCGGCGCCACCGACCTGGGAGCCCTTCTGGATCAAAGGATTCCGGGTATTTTCCTGAAAAAGAAGACCGGGGTTTCGCAGCAATCCGAGGTGACCATAAGAGGGATTATCACCGAGATACTTGTGCTTGTTGATGGCATCCCCTACTACAGGTCTTCTCATCTCGCCGATGGTGCCACCGTCGATTTCAGGTCTTTCCCATTGGAGAATATCGAAAGGGTCGAGGTAGTGAAGGGCGGAGGCTCGGCCCTTTACGGTTCCATGGCTGCTGGCGGTGTTATCAACATCATAACGAAGAAGCCGGAAAAGTCGGGCGGAAGGGTTGTCGCCGAGGGAGGATCCAATGGCTGGCGGAGGTATTATGTTTCAGGCAATGCCGGGGAAGAAGGGATCGTTGCCAATACCTGGTACGAGCGGTTGGAGGAGGGGAAGAGAAGGCTTTTTTTCTATGAGGAACCTGAAGATACATACTTTTCCCATTTCTACAGGGGTGACACTTTCGGATTGAATATTGCCGGTGACAGGTGGATCATCCAAGTTGTTACCAGTGATTACAGTTATTCTTTCAATAATGAATTCGGCCTGAACGAGGAAAAGAAGCGGGTCAACAGAATCTCCATGAGGCATGATTGGAATGATTGGTACTTTCTGGCAGGGTACCACAAGCAGGATTATGATTTTCCCCTCGTTGAAGGAAGGTTTTACAAGGATTCTGCGATATCAGCTGAGATAGGGGGTCGAATGGTCCTGGGGGAAGCTCTTGCCGCTTGGGGTTTGTTCTTCCGTTATGAAGACACGGATTTCTCAGATGGCTGGGGGGACTCGGTAACTTCTAAAAACAGGAACAATCTGGCTCCCTTTATGGAGGTGTCATACCCGGTCGGAGATTGGGTGGCCAACCTTGGCCTGAGGTACGAGATTTGGAGGCAGGAGTCCAACGATCACGATGAGCTGATCCCCAAGATCAGTATACAGAGGCAGTTTGTAAACGGAAATATCTTCTACCTTGCTGCATCGAGGGTTTTTGCGATGCCCAGTTTTTACGAACTATTTATAGAAAGCTCTTCTTCCTATGGGAACCCAGACCTCGAACCAGAGAGAGGATGGAGTTATGAAGTTGGTTACAAGAATCCTGGTCCTGAACCCTGGTCGATCGGCCTTTTCTTCGTTTCCCTTAAGGACAAGATCAAATATGATGATAATTGGCCCGGGACCTGGTTTAACTTGGCAGATTTCAGATCCTATGGTATCGAGTTCTCCAGACAATGGATCCTGGGACCCTGCTGGTCAATGATGGTCAATGGTACCTGGCAATACCCGGAGGAAAAAAAGAGCCCCAACTCTTCTTGGATAAGGAGTTACGGCGTTCCTGAGTGGGAAATAGGCCTGGCCGTCAAGTACGTCCAAGCCCCCTGGACAGTAACTCTTTCTTTGAATTGGATGGCTAACCAGGCTGGTTTCTTCTCCTCTCCCTGGTCCAACTATGATTGGGATGCAGGCGATCACTTGCTTGTCAACCTTGATCTTTCCTGGGATTCCGGAGACGATACCATCAGGTTGCACCTTGTGAACCTCTTCAACGAAAATTACACCTACAGGTCGGGAAACAGCTTCTACTATGGTCCTGAGCGAGGTTTCCGGCTTTCATGGGAGAGGCGTTTCTAGGTTGATTCCGAAAAAAGCTGTATCGAGAACGGGGGTGCAAGGAGTGCTCCCGTTTTTTTATGCCTTACGCCTGATGTACAATACACTTCGGCGAAAGGGGCACCTAAGAGCACCCGATGCTTCACTGATGCCGGGGAGAGAGAATATGGAAGAGTTCATCAGGGCCGGCGATCTGGTCTTCATCTGGGCACCGCCCAAGGGTGACAGTTTCATTATCAAGGTGACGCCCGGCGGCAGGCAGGATACGCGCCTGGGTCAAATGCTGCATGACGATCTCCTCGGGAAGCCCTTCGGTAGCTGGGCCTATACCAACATGGGCAAACCCTTCTGCCTTCTCCGTCCCAATATTCAGGAGTACAGCCGAAGGGTCAGGAGGATGACCCAGATACTATACCCGAAGGATACGGGGTTCATCCTGATGTCTTTGAACATCTTCCCCGGAGCGCTGGTCGTCGAGGGTGGCACCGGTTCGGGAAGCCTGACCTCGGTCCTGGCCCAATTCGTCGGTGATGAAGGTAGGGTCGTCTCCTACGAGAAAAAAGAGGAGTATTCGCTGCTGGCCCGGCGCAACTGCGAGAAGTGGGGCGTCGCTCACCGCGTGGATTTCAAGATCAGGGATATCGCCGATGGTTTCGACGAGTGCGAAGCCGACGCGCTTTTCCTGGATGTCCCCAACCCCTGGGATTACCTCGGCAGGGCAAAGGAAGCCCTTGCCCCGGGGAACAGGTTGGGCATCCTGGTCCCGACGATGAACCAGGTTGGAAAAGTCTTGGATGGCCTCGGGGAAAACTTTTTCTTCGACATCCAGGTATCGGAGATACTCCTCAGGTATTACAAGACCGACAGCAGGAGGATCCGCCCCGAGGACAGAATGATAGGCCATACAGGATACCTGGTGTTCGCCTCGAACGTTATCGGTCCCCCTGCTCTCAATGGTGATGGAGGCGATGAATCCTATTGACCCATGATATCCTGCTGCATATATGCTGCGCCCCCGACGCGACCGTCCCCTGGCAAAGCCTTGTCGAAGAAGGTCATAGGGTGGTGGGTTTCTTTTATTCGTCCAATATCCACCCCTTCTCCGAGTTCAAAAGAAGGGCGCGGGATGTGGAAACTCTATCCCGGGTTCTGGGGAGCGGTTGCATTTTCGGGCCCTATGAACCACCGCGGTGGCTGGAAGCGGTGACACGCCACCTCCTGGTCCCCGAGGGCGGCGATAGATGCTCTCTCTGCTTCAAGGTACAATTGTCGGCCGCCGCAGCCCTGGCCTTTTCCCTGGGGATAGGTTCGTTATCGACCACCCTTACGATAAGCCCTCACAAGGATGTCGCTGTCATAGACAGAATCGGCGGCGAGGTGTGCCGGGAGTACGGTTTGCAATGGATCTTCCGTGTGTGGAGGAAAAAAGGGGGATTCCAACTCTCCGTTGAAAGAAGCAGCCGTTTGCGGTTTTACAGGCAACGTTACTGCGGCTGTATCATGAGCATCAGGGATGAAGGATCGGAGTGATGCGAAGATGGGAAGCAGGGCATCCGTTTCGGGAAAACTGGCGCCGGAGATACTGGAGAAAGCCGTCCTGGCCTACGGCGGGGCCGAACGGGATGAGGTTCTTATAGGACCCGCTGTCGGTGAGGATGCGGCCGTCATCCGGTGGCCTGCCGACAGGTACCTGGTGGTCGCCTCGGACCCAATTGTCGGTGCCGACAGGGGAGCCGGAAGGCTCCTGGTCGTCGTCAATTCCAACGACATAGCCTCGAAAGGAGGCGACCCGGCCTTCTTGATCTCCACCCTGATCTTCCCCACGGGGTCGACGCCGGGACAGATCACTTCCCTGGTGGAAGAGATCCACGAAGCATGTCTGGAAGCGGGAATCGCGGTGATAGGAGGGCACACGGAAATAAATGACAGGTACGATCACCCTGTGATCTGCGCGACCATGATGGGGATGGCGGAAAAGGTCCTCACCGCGCGGGACATAAAACCTGGCGACGCGGTGGTCATGACCAAGCATGTCGGCATAGAGGGGATGTGCATCCTGGCCAATGACCGCAGGGGATTGCTCCGCCGATGCCTGTCCGACCAAGAGATCGATGGTATTCTCCAATGGTCAGACCTGATGAGCGTGCTCCCGGAATCCAGGATCCTGAGGAAGTGGGCCCTATTCATGCATGACCCCACCGAGGGGGGATTCCTCGGTGGCCTGGGGGAAATCGCACGCCTGAGCGGCCTGGGAGTCTCCCTGGACAGGGAGGCGGTCAGCATTGACCGGCTGACCCTTTCCTGCTCGGAATGCCTCGGATTTGACCCCTTGAGGTTGATCTCCTCGGGCGTCCTGGTGGCGGTGATCCCCCGAAAATTCCTTGATGAAGCCCTTGAAGCCCTGGAAGCTTCGGGGATCGCCTGCTCGGTGATTGGAGAGATGGTCCAGGGGGAAGGCGACGTCCCCATCGAGACGAGAGAGGAACTCTGGGCGCTCCTGGCTGACGGAAGGCCTCTCAATTGAAAGGCCCGACCCAGGGGCATTTTCAAGGGAGGTTGGTATCCCTGCGGCAACTCATGAAGTCCAGGGGCGCCGACGCCGCCGTAGCCCTGGTCCGGGAGGGATACAACTGGGAAACCTGCTTCCATCTCTCCGGTTTCCGGGGTTCGAGCTGCGCCCTGATTATTCTCGCCGATGACGCCCTCTTGGTGACCGATGGGAGATACTTGGAACAGGCTTCAGGGCAGACAACCCTCACCGTCGTGGATCAGGGACGCGGCTCCATAATAGAAGCCCTGGAAAAAGAATTATCAGCCAGGCCCGAGATCGGCAGTCTCGGCTTCCAGGCGCGGCGGGTCACCTGTGATTTATACGATGGCCTTAAGGGACTCGGGAGGGAACTGATCGACCTGACTTCCGAGTTTTCTTCCATCAGGAGGAAGAAGGACCTCGAAGAAGCTCATACCATAGAGGAAGCGGCCCGGATAGCGTCGGCTGCCTTCAAGGACACCCTTTCGTCTTTCCTTTCGGGTATGACGGAGAGAGTTTTCGCGGCCAGGATGGAGTACGAGATGCGCCTGAAAGGGGCCGAGGGCGGCTGGGGTGGACAGGATTTTAT
>JAAYIZ010000057.1 GCA_012523215.1 Thermovirga sp. | reverse complement strand
GCAGGACACCGTTGGTCCCCAGACCTACACGCCGGGAGAAAAGATCCCCGCGGAGCTCGAAGCGCTGATGGTAAAATAACAAGTGAGATTAAAAGGGGCCCCGGCACGAGCCGGGGCCCCTTTTTCAGAGGATCAGTCGACCCCGATCATCACGTTGGAAACCTTGATCACGGCGTAGACTTCCTTCCCCGGCTTGAGGCCCAATTTTTCCGCGGATTCCCTGGAGATCATGGAGACCACCTCGCCGCCGCCGGGAAGTTCCACGATGACCTCGGTGTTCACCGCGCCGGTCTTGACTTCTCACAGCGTTGTCCCGGCAACAAGAAATTTTCGGTTGTCGGTCTCATTTTAGGCTCTTCGGTATCGTGAACTTGTATATGCCCCCCTTGGGAAGCAGGCAAGGTCCACAGCCATTGTCACGCGGCTTCAAGCCTTTTTGATCAAAAAACGCTCACGAAACGTACCTTTGACATTGGAAATAACCTGGAATAAACTAATGAGTACATCAAAGATGTATTCATCAGTTTGCAGGAGGCCCAAGACGTGAAAGACAATGCGGAAGAAAGAGCTTACCGATCGATTATTGGCCTCATCCTCTCCGGAAAGTACAGGCCTGGGGATTTTCTCCTTGAGGTTGATCTTGCCTCCCAGATGGGTGTGAGCCGAACCCCGGTAAGCAGGGCTCTGGCAAGACTTGTGACTGAAGGTTTCCTGAACAAACTGCCCAAGAAAGGGTGTTATATACCGCTTCCCACGCCTGAAGACGCCGCACAGGTTTTTTCCGCCAGGGAGGCTGTCGAAGGGATGGCCGCTGCCGAGGCGGCCGTCAACGCCACCGATGAAGAAATCGAAGGGTTGAGCGAATTCATAAGGACCGATGAAAACGCTGTAAGGGAGAAGGAAAAGGAGATCTTCGCCCAAAACAACGAATTTTTTCATACCGGCATAGCCCGGGCATCGAGGAACGTATACTTAGAGAAGTGGTGTAAGAACATTTTCTGGCGTTCCAATATCTACATATTTTATTTCGACAGTTTTTACAAAACCCAGGAAAAAAACGCAATAGAGCAGCTCACCCCTATCCAGCATAAGGCTATCCTCGAGGCGATTAAGGCCAGGGACTCGAGACTGGCAGAACAGAAAATGAGGGAGCACATATCCAGAACATACAATTTTCTTTTGATGGGTTGATCCGCCCCCGAGGGGAGGTAATCCATGGTCATCGGCCTTGACAAATAGAGTAGAGGGAGGAAAATATCAAAATGATGGGATGAAGTGATTGGCTGCATCCCGGTGTTGCGTCGGAATCATGTTCAAGATGGAGCACATATTTTTTTATTCCCATGAAATGGATATATTGAAGCATTTATTATAAAATCCATCAGGAGGCTTTGGCATGGGGAAAACAGTGGTCCAGTTGGGATATGGGATGCAGGGAAGAGCTTCACTTTTTGATCTTTTACAGAGTGAACAGGTGGACAGTGTAATCGTCGCCAGCCGCTCCCCGGACCTTTTTGAAGAGATATCTAGGCTGCGTTCGAAGAAGGTGACCGCCGTCACCCTTGACGCATCCGACCCCGCCGCGGTCAAAGAACTTATAGACAAGGCCGATGTGGTAGTGGAACTCCTTCCGGGGTTCTTAGCCTTTCAGACCGCGAAAGCTGCCGTCGAGACCGGGGTGAGCCTCGTGTCATCGATGTACCTCACCAACCCCGGTGAGCAGGACCCCAGGAAAATTGAAGCCCAACGGAAGGAACTTGAAGCCTTGGACAAGATGGCCCGGGAAAAGGGCATCACCATACTCCAGGAGTTTGGGATGGACCCCGGGATAGACCTTGTTCTTGGCAACAGGGCATTAAAAGAGCTCGACGAAATCCTCGCTTTTCACTCCTATGGTGCTGGTTTTCCCGAACTGGAATCGGCTGACAACCCGCTTCGCTATAAATTCACTTGGTCGATCATCGGCGTTATGCGCTCTTACCTCCGACCCGCTAAGATTCTAGACAACGGAAGGGTCCTTGAGATCCCCGCCGATGAGATGTTCTCCTCAAAGAACACACACATCCTGGATCTCCCCGAGATGGGAGGGCCCCTGGAATGCTTCCCTAACGGCGATTCAGAGTATTTTGCCAGGGCATTTGGACTCGAGGGCCAGGTACTTTCCATGGGGCGTTATATTTGCCGATGGCCTGGCCACGGGGCCTTCTGGGAGACGATGGCCAAGAGCGGATTCCTGGGTGAAGAACCTATCAGGTTCGGCGAGAAGGAAGTCAGCCCCGTTGAGTTTTGTGCCGGCCTCCTGGGCTCACAGGAGCAATTCTTTTACAAGGATGATGAAAGGGATGTGGCACTGATAAGGTCCGATGTACGAGGCCTTAAGGCCGGAAAGAAGATAAGGGTAGTCTGGCAGATAACGGATAAAAGGGATCTTCAAACAGGATTTACGGCCATGCAGAGGACCGTCGGTTTCCCGGTGTCGATAGGTGCCCAGATGATCCTAGATGGTAGGCTGTCCCGAAAGGGGGTCGTAGATCCCACGGAAGTGCCCTTTGATCTCTTCATGGAAGAACTGCAGAAACGCGGCCTTGTGGCCAACCGTTTGGAAGAGGAGTGGAAGGGGGCTTTCAACCCATGATGCTTGACTTCGTCAAGGGACACATGGGCGGCAACACCATTACAATCATTGACGGGAGACAACTTCCCGCGGGAAGAGAACTGGAGGTCTCCCTTGCCGTATTGGATGACTGTTACCTCTGCTCCCACGAAGCGGGAATTCTTTACCCCGGGGAGGATGGGTGCGACCTGGTCCTTCGTATCGTAGGCCGGGCCTCGAGGAAATTCATATCGGCCTGCGGGGGGCTTACGCAAGTTTTGGGGAAGGTGCTGGTTTGCACTGCTTGGGCCAAAAAATTCGGGCTAAACCTGGGCCACGAAAGAACCCTGTTGCTGGGGACCCCGGCGGGTATTACCCCTATCCACATCGCTGGTGAGGGTAACACCTCCTCCACGGAGACTGACATGACTCAGTTCCTGGGGGAAATTTATCAACAAGGGATCGAACCCATGGTCCTCGACGGGATCAGGGCTTGGAGGATCGGCAAGTTCCTGGTCGTACACGCCGACGAACTTCGGAAGGCCCTTCCCGGCTCAGAGGTGGAGAACCTGGATGAGGTCGCAAGGCATAAGATAGTGACCATGCAGGAAGAGTTTTTTACGCTATCTCCCTGGGCCGGCTTTGACCTTGCCCTTTACGATGATCATCCAGCGAGGGAGGGAAATGATCTGCGGGTTATATTCCCCCATTCGATTCCGAGGAATTTGATCGAGCCGTCCTGCGGCACCGGCTCTATAGCGGTTTGTGTTGCGGCTCTTGAGGACGGTTTGTTTAAGGATAAGGGATCGGTCGATGGGGATGCTGCCCATTCTTTCTATCTGGAATCCGGGGGTGGGTACGACCTCGGCGGCCCGGATGTGACCCGAGTGACCCTCGTCTCGGGGAAGAACAACAGGATGGAGAAGGCCTTTTTCTCACACAGCAACGTGGAAGTGACCTGCGAAGGCAGGGCTTCCTTGCCGTAACCGGCACGGGGGAGCCGGTAAACCCGATGAAAGGAGGAGAAGGAATACCCAAAGGCAGATTTACCTGGTTCAAGTTTCAAAGATGAGACCATTCCTTGACGGAAAGGAGAATGGAAGATGGAAGGTGTAGCAACCAGAGGCATTCTTTCACTGGTCCCCGTCGTTGTTGCCTTGTTCCTTGCTTTCAGGACGAAGGACGCCGTGTTCTCCCTGGTCATAGGTTGTCTTTTGGGCGTTCTCCTCGCTGGCTTCGACCCCGCCACGGGGCTATCCAAACTCTTTCAGAGCGCTCTTGGTAACGCCGATTTCATATGGGTGATGATGATAGAGGTAGCTATCGGGGTAATGATTGCCTTTTACCTTAGATCAGGCGTTATTGAAGGTTTCGCCGAATGGGCATCGACGAAGATCCGCTCCAGAAGAGCGGCTTCCGGGTTTGGCTGGCTTTTGGGCATCTTCATTTTCTTCAGCGACTACTTCAGCCCCCTCTTCAGTGGTCCCATCGCCCGCCCACTGACGGACAAGTACAAGGTATCAAGGGAGATGCTTGCATACCTACTGGACTCGGGAAGCGCACCGGTGTGCACCCTCGTGCCTATATCCGGATGGGCCGTGTATATCGCGGGACTCCTGAAAGGTTATGGGCCTATCGTAACAGCTGACGAAGGCATGTCGGTCTTCATTAAAGCCATCCCCTACAACTTTTATGGGTGGTTCGCCGTGATCCTGGCTGGGCTTTTCGCGTTCCAGATCATCCCCAACTTCGGGCCGATGAAAAAGGCTGAACTACGCGCGATGAACGAAGGGAAAGTGATCCGTGACGGGGCGACACCCCTCACTGGAGAGGAGATGGACCTCATTAAACCCATCCCGGGGAAAAGGGTAAACCTCCTCGTCTACCTTGTCGTACCTGTCTTGATAGTGATCAGCATTGCTCTTGGCACTTTCCTTATCCTGGGCAGTACCAAGATACTGGAGGCCTTCTTCGCTGGGGTGATGTACCAGGCCGTGATCATGAGTTTCGGCGGTTACTTCAAGGGTGTCAAAGACGGAATGGACGTCGCCGTAAACGGGATAAAGGCCGTCCTACCGGCGATCATGATTCTTGCCCTCGCCTATTGCATTAACGACATCTCCAAGACACTGGGAGCACAACAGTTTATCATCTCCGTCACCCAGGGTTGGATGACCGCCGGTATGCTCCCGGTGGTTACCTTCCTGACCGGTGCCTTGATCTCCTTCTTCACAGGCACTTCTTGGGGAACCTACGCGATTCTCACGCCCTTCGTGCTTCCCCTGGCCCTGAACCTTTCAGGAGGAGCCATCAACAGCGTAGTCCTTGCCACGGTCGGAGCCATCGTGGGTGGGGGTTGCCTCGGGGACCATAGTTCGCCGGTCTCCGACACGACCTGCCTTTCATCCTTCGGGGCGGCTTCGGACCATATGGACCACGTTATGACCCAGTTGCCCTACGCTTTGACAGCCGCGGGGCTCGCCGTTGTAATGTTCCTAGTGATCGGTTTCATGGGCTAGATTTGGGACTGGAGAAACGTAACGGATGGATCGGCGGTCCACGGCTACGGAGGACCGCCGATCCTCTTGATCATGGAAAATTATTTTAACTTTAAGGGATTGAGACGATGGTAAAAGCAGGCGCACCTCCCAAAGTTGGGATTCTCTGCTGGGAAGAAGGGCATGTCCCAAGGGGGCTTGCCCAACTCGAGTCATTGAAGGGGAACAGCACCAATCCTGATACCTACGATTTCCCGGTCCGATTCTGCCGGGTGAAGGGGGCCAATATTCAGACTATTCTTGAAAGCCCTGATCGAAAGGTTCTCCAGGAGATGATCAGGGAAGCCCGCTTAATGGTATCCGATGGTGTGCGGGCCATCACCACCAGTTGTGGCTTCAACGCTATCTTCCAGAAGGAACTGGCTTCGTCCCTGGACGTGCCGGTATTCACCTCGAGCCTCCTGCTGGTACCCTTGGTCCATGCGATGTTGGGGCCGAAAGCCGAGATAGGCGTCATTACCGCCAAAAAAGCTGCGCTAAGAAAGGAGCACCTTGAGGCGGTCGGCATCCATGAAGAGATACCCCTGAGGCTCTTCGGACTTGAGGAATGCCCCGAATGGGGTAAAATCTTCACCGATCCCGATGAGGATATCAGCCTTGAGACCGTTGAAACCGAAGTGACTGGAACAGCCAGGGAGGCTATCCGCCAATACCCCGGCATCAGGACTTTCGTGCTGGAGTGCACCGACCTGCCCCCCTTCTCGGAATCGATACGAAAAACGACAAATTTGCCTGTTTTCGATTTCATTGGCCTTGTGGAGATGGTAGCCAGATCCCTTTGATGGGGCGGTTCTACGGGTATATTTTTTGGCGAAGGAGTGCTTCCAAATGAAAAAAATTTTGGTACTTGGCTCCGGCAGGGTTTCCAGACCCTGCGTTAATTACCTGGGGAAGTTGGAGGGAGCGGTCGTCCACGTGGCGGCTTCCTCGGAGAAAAACCTTGGTAGAACCGTCGCGGGTATACCTGGAGCAAAGACCCATGTCTTCGACGCGGAGAGTCACAGTGGAAAACTAATCGATGAGGTAAACCCCGACATTGTGGTCAACCTTCTCCCACCGGCTTTCATGGTCCCCATAGCGAAAGAGTGCCTGAAGAAAAAGATCCCCCTTGTCCATGCCTCCTACCTTGACCAGGAGATGAGGGGCCTTTCGAAGGATGTCGAAGCGGCGGGAATCCCTTTCATCACGGAAATGGGTCTCGACCCCGGAATCGATCACATGTCGGCGGCCAGGACGATAGACAGGATCCGCAAAGAAGGCGGAGAAGTGGAATCCTTCCGCTCGATCTGCGGAGCCCTTCCCTCGGCCGACGCGAATACCAACCCTTGGGGCTATAAACTCTCCTGGGCCCCGGCGAGCCTTATAGGCGCAAGCAAGAGGGACGCTCGGGCCATGCTTGACGGCAAAATCTTCGAATGGCCTGGCGGAAAGACCTACGAACATGTTTACCTCGAGGAAGTGCAAGGTCTGGGATGGTTCGAAATTTACGCCAACGCGGATTCCCTGCCTTACCTTGATATTTATGGAATTCCCGAAGCAAGGAGTATCTACCGCGGAACAATCCGATACCCGGGCTGGTGCGAGACCATCTGCAAGATGAATGCCCTGGGACTCTTCGAGGAGAATGTAATGGACATGAAGGGGAAGACTTTGAAGTCCTTCATGGCTGAAAGGGCAAGCCTTGAACGGGGAACCGACTTGGTATCGGGTCTTTGCGAGTTTCTCCGGTTGGAGCCCTATTCGACGGTAATGCTTCGATTCGACTGGCTTGGCCTCCTGGAGGACAGACCGATACCCTTTGCCAAGGGAAGCCCAAGAGACGTGGTTTCCTTCCTTTTCGCCGAAAAACTAGTTTTCAGCAAGGACGAAAAGGACCTGGTAATTCTGCAGGACGAGTTTGTCGCTGCTTACAAGGGAGAGGGCAGGAAGAAGGTTTTCCGTTCCACTCTCATTGATAGGGGCGTTCCTGGTGGGGATAGCTCCATAGCGAAGACGACAGGGCTGCCGCCAGCGATCGCCGCCAGGCTTATCCTCGAAGGCAAAATTCAAACGCCTGGGGTCCATATCCCGGTCCTACCCGAGATCTGGGGCCCTGTCCTGGAAGAACTGGAGAGGCTGGGCATCTCCCTGAAGGAGACGATAACCCAGATCTGATCGAAGGGAGGCCCCTCTTTTACCCGTGCTGAAACGGACTGGGAGCGGAATGCACCGAACAAGAAGCGCGCCTTGGAGCTGGTGGAACTCATTCTCGCCAAGGACGGCGGTCTGAAGATCCTCGAGGAGATGGGGCAGGACACCGTTGGTCCCCAGACCTACACGCCGGGAGAAAAGATCCCCGCGGAGCTCGAAGCGCT
>JAAYIZ010000056.1 GCA_012523215.1 Thermovirga sp. | reverse complement strand
GCAGGACACCGTTGGTCCCCAGACCTACACGCCGGGAGAAAAGATCCCCGCGGAGCTCGAAGCGCTGATGGTAAAATAACAAGTGAGATTAAAAGGGGCCCCGGCACGAGCCGGGGCCCCTTTTTCATCGGATCAGTCGACCCCGATCATCACGTTGGAAGCCTTGATCACGGCGTAGACTTCCTTCCCCGGTTTGAGGTCCAACTTTTCCGCGGATTCCCTGGAGATCATGGAGACCACCTCGCCGCCGCCGGGAAGTTCCACGATGACCTCGGTGTTCACTGCGCCGGTCTTGACCTCCTTCACCTTGCCCTTGAGGGCATTGCGGGCGCTCAGTTTCATGATTCTCACCTCCGTTGAAATACCCATAGGGAGTTTATCTTTTATTCTCACTTAAATCCTATCACAGCGTTGTCCCAGCATCAAGCCCTTTTCCCTCCAGGTCATTTTCGGTTCTTCCCCAGGTTTTCAAAGGCCCACGCCGCAGCAAGGCCCGCAACAAATCCCGCCGCCATGTTCAGATAGACGGAAAAACCGACGGTGACGGCCACGACGGTCCAATCCCTTGAAGTGCGCACCGACGCTGCGAATTTCGCCATTTCGACGCCGACCATGATCATCATCGCTCCCACTATGGCCATCGGGAAGGACCTGAAGATGGAAGCGATGTGGCCGGCGAGGAAAAGCCCCAGCAATACCTCGAGGATGCCCTCCATCACGTTCGCCCCCCCGGTACGGGCGCCGTAGTAGTACTGGCCGGCCAGGCCGCCGGCCCCGTGGCAGAGGGGGATGCCACCCATGAAGGGACCCAGGAGGTTCATGAAGCCCATGTTCAGTGAAAGCTGCCTGACCGAAACGAAGCGGTCGGGCCAGTACCGGTTTATCAACGCCGAAGTGGCGATCACGGCATTGGCAGCCGTCAGGGGTACCTGGGAGAAGCCGCCGTCCCTAATGGCCGGCCACAGTAGTTCGAGACGGAGCGTCCGAAAGGGCGGCAGGGAGAAGGAGATCGACTGGATCTGGGACAGGTCCCCCTTAAAAGCCATCAGCAGGATCCCGCCGGCGACGAGGACCAGCGATGCCGGGGCATAACGGTTGTCCCTGAGGACCAGGATGATCATTATTGAGACGGCCGCCAGGACCCAGGCGCCGCCGACCATGCGGAAGCCCTGTATGGCCAGGAGTAGGCCCAGGGAGAGCTGGATCCCCCGGATGACCGCCTGGGGGGTCCGGGAGCCGATCCACGTTATGGCTCCGGAAAAACCCAAAAGTATCCAGGTAATCCCCATGGCGAGGCCCGAAACGAAAACCAGGTCGGGACTCCATGCCTGGGCAATGGCCATGACGGCCAGAACCTTCATGGGTTCAATGGGCATCGGCAGCCTATAGACGACCCCGGTCACGATGTTGGCAAGGCCCATGAACACCAGCATGCCGGCGGGGTCGACGCCGCAGACGGTGATATACCCCACGGCGAGGGGCAGCAGGGTCCCCAGGTCGCCCAGGGAGCCTCCCAGCTCCCGGAGGCTGAATTCGAAGGAGCCTATTTTGGCCATGATCCCTTCCTCAAAAAAAGATGGTATTCTCAAGCCGCGGTCCCCGGCGTGGGGCACGGCTTTGATTTACAGGATAAAGTCCCTGCCTTATGCGGTGACTTTATCCTGCTATTTCAAGGTTTTACCATCGGTCGGCGAGGACCGGCAGGGTCGATCCTCCCGCGGGCATCACGATGATCTTCGCCCCGGGCCCCGTCATCGCGAGAGCCTTTTCGACGGCCTTTTCCAGGTTTTCCACCGGTTCCACGAAGAAGGAACGAACCACTTCGTCCTCGAGGTCCGAGACCAGGAAGATCGATGCTTTCTCCAGGGCCAGGGCGATGGCTGCCGCCTTGTGACCGCCGAGCTGGAAGCCGTTCTTCACGCGTTCGATAAGGTCTTCCGGTTTTCGGGCCTCCTTTATCCAGTCGGAGAATGTCCTGGAACCCAACCCTTCCCCGCAGGAAGCCACCCATATCACCACCCCGCCGCTCCTCGCGGCGCAGACGGCGTTATCCAGGGCTTTCTGGGCCTGGTAGACGTTGATGTCCTTGGGAAAGCCTCCGGCGGAGACGATCACGATGTCCGCCCGATCATCGATGGGGATCTTGCCCAGGGCGTCGAGGCTTTGGCAGCCGGCCCTGTAGGCCTCGATGTAGTCGCCGGCCACGGCGTGGATGATCCGTTTGTCCTGGTCGAGTATCACGTTGAAGGTGAAATCGATCCTTATAAAGCGTCCAATTTCCTCGAGATCATCCCGGACAGGGTTTCCCTTGTTGTTGCCCGTCCTCGACCCTTCCTCGAGCATCATGCGGTGGTTCGCCTGGATGGCCTCGATCGTCGAAACGCCGGGGAAGATAGCCTTGGCCCCGCCGCTGTAACCGGCGAAGTAATGGAACTCGATATTTCCTACGCAGATCCGGCGGTCGACTTCCACCACGGGTCGGAATATATCGACGGGGGTCCCGGAGGCCGTAGTCCCCAGGTTGACGCAGTCGGAGGGGTCATGGTCGATGCAGCGATAACCTTCAAAAATTTCGTCGCCGACGAGATACCTCATTTCTTCCTCGGTGTGGGGACGATGGCTCCCGAGGGCGAAGATGATCGTGATGTCCGAGTCGGCTATGCCGGCTTCCCGAAGTTTTTCCAGGAGGGGAGGGAGCACTTCCTTCGACGGGCAGGGCCTCGTGATATCGCTGGTCAGCACCGCCACCTTTTCACCGGGTTTGATTATTTCCTTCAGGGTTGGACTGCCAATGGGGTTCCCGAGGGCCTGTTCCATGATCTCTTCGGCTGTCCCTTCCAGAAGGGCGTGACGGGGCTCCAGGATCTCCAGTATGTTCTCATCGGGGACATCGCATTCAAGGGTCTTCTTCCCAAAAGGCAGGTGAAGTCTCATATCCTATTCCTCCCGAAGAAAAACATGGGCCTCATCCGCGGCTGGAAGGGCCGGACAGAAAAGCGATATTCCGTCGTTTTTCGATATGATACCTTCGAGGCGACAATCACGCATCAACGGAATGGCAAGGGGAGCAATAAGCCGTCAAGGACGGGAGATGGCTACATGGTCCTTGACCTTTCGGCGCCGGCGAGCCCTCCCTCGTTTTCGTCCATGGGCGGCGCTGCAGTGCTCGCTACCGGAGCGTCCAGGCAACCCTTTTCTCGATGAAACACCGCCTTATCATCCTGGACCTGGCGGGCCAGGGGCCTTCGGGCCTGGGACGTTCCAGGTACACCATGGGATCCTTCGGGGAAGAAACGATGGCGGTGGTCGAGGCAGCCAGCCTATTCAGAGAAGTCCGTCCCCCGTGGTCAGTGTCAACGCCGAAACCCGGCCCGAGGAGTTCAACGAGACCCTGCTAAAGGCCCTGGAGATCATCCTGTGGAGGCCGGTAAGTAGTCAGGAGAGGACCGCTTCCAGGAAACCGGCCGCGCTGGAGAGCATGAAACTCCTCTCGCGGGATTGGATGTCGGCGGGGAGCTTCGGAAATTCTTCAAGCCAGGGGTCTCGGTCGATCAGGAAGGCCAGCAGTTCGTCCATGTCCACCCCGGCGACGTTGATGGGTCCCCTTTCGCCGAGGTACTCCATGAACAGTTTTTTCCACAGTTGGATCTGTTGGGCCGCCTCTTCCAACATCCGCCGCGCATGCCTAGTGTGCCCGAAGTGGGCGTAGCAGAGCAGGGACGCGTCCCCGCCCTTGAGTTTTTCTATGGATTGCAGGGCCCTGTCGATGTAGAACCGGGGCGGAGAGGCCGGCCGCAGCATGTACCTGTCGGGTCCGGCTCCAGGGACGAGACGGTCGATGCGGGTGAAGGTGCTCGCCGCCTCGCCGGCGAAAAGGACCGGGCCGGCCGGAGTTTCATAGAAAAAGGAGCGATGGTGGGAAGCGTGCCCCGGAGTATCGATGGCGATGATCCCGGGGATTTGGTCTCCTTCGGGGATAAAGCGGTACCCGTCAACCGGCGCGGGCTCTCCGTAGGCCGGTGCCATTTCGGGTATGACCCTCAGGCTGCTTTTCCAGAGCCTTTCGGGGTTGACCAGGTGGGGTTTCCCCTTCGGGTGGACCGCTACCTCGGCGGAAGGGAAGGCTTCAAGCAGTGATGCCAAGCCACCGGAGTGATCCAGGTGGATATGGGTCAGCAAGATATAGTCCAGCCTATTCACACCCAGGTCCAGAAGGTCTTCGACCAAGAGAGGGGCCGTCGAGGCCGGTCCCACGTCCACGACGATATTCCGATTCCTAGCCTCGTCCCTGACCAGCCAGATCCCGAAGAAGTCATGGTAACCCTCTATGGCAAGGGGCAGGTCAATGAGGGTGATGTTTACGCCCGGCGCGATTTCAATGTTCTGAAGGATCATCACTTTTCACCTCTAGGATGGATCGGAATTTCGGTGATTATGCCACGAGCCCGCAACATTATCCAAAAGAATTGACCTTTTAACAACCTTTCCTCGTTACGTGTGGGCGACCCATGTCTCCTGTCTCCCGCTTTTCCGTCGTAACGCGCCGCCGATAGGGCGGAAAAGACGAGAGCCGACAAACTCATGTTAAAATGCTATAATGCCCTGGTTTACGGAGAATGTTCCACCTAGAGGACTTTTTTGGCCCCCACTGCGGGAGGGCGGTCAATATCCGCTTTTCACCCGGGACGGTGGAGGTATGCCCGATACTTGCGCCAGGCGCATCATTAGAACGGGCCGAGGAGGGGGAGGCCAACTGAGAAGAGACGCTTTCAACAGTCCGGCATCGT
>JAAYIZ010000055.1 GCA_012523215.1 Thermovirga sp. | reverse complement strand
TTTCGCCCGAAAGGATCACGCGCCTTCTAAGAGAATCAGGAGCCCTGCAAGAGGGTCATTTCGCGCTCTCTTCAGGTCTTCACAGCGGGCATTATCTTCAATGCGCTCTGTTCCTGATGTTCCCGGAGAATGCGGCCCTGGCGGGCTCCTTACTTGCCGGCAAGTTTGCTCACCTTGAACCGTCATTGGTGGTATCTCCGGCGGTGGGCGGAATTATCATAGGTCACGAAGTGGCCGAGCACTTAGGTGTGCCCTTCTTTTTCTGCGAAAGGGAAAAGGGGACGATGAAACTGAGAAGATTTCCCGCCCCCGGCCCAGCGAGGTACATCATCATCGAGGATGTGGTGACCTCGGGAAAATCGGTCCTAGAGGTAAAAAACGTGATGGATGGACTGGCGGAGACGCGCTTCCTCGCCGCCGGTTGCATCGCCGACAGAGGCGGCAGCCTGTCCCTTGGGGGAAAGGACCTCATCTCGCTGGTTCGCTTCAATTTTTCGAATTATAATCAGGATGAATGCCCCTTATGCCGGAGAGGTATCCCTCTGGCTGAGCCGGGGAGCAGAAGGCTTTCAACTTGGGATGGGGGTAGATTGTAATTATCTTTGCCACGGGTATCATCCGAACATGAGAAAAGTATCGCATGCCAAAGTTTCCCTTGATTTTTCCAAGGTCACGTTCCTTTCGTTTTTTATTCTTTTTTCGCTATGGGCTGGGAGGAGCGAAGCGCTTGATGTGTGGGTCACCAACCCCTGGCTCTCCATGTTGACACGCTTCATCGGGGGCGTGCAGGTGACGGTTCACCCCGTCGTGACCTGGGGAGAAAAAGGTCAACCAGTAAAGGCGAGGATCGTACCCCCGCCTGGGGCGATCGTTTTTTCGGTAGTGAGGGGTGAAGGGGTCCGCCTGTTGGGAAAGAGTTTTGAGGAAAAATACTCCAGCTTTTCTCTTTTAGAAAAGCCGCCTTTTGCATTCGATTTCGAGGAGAGCTTTCTGGACCCCGCGACGCTGCCCTTCATCGGGCTCCGGACCCTGCAGATTCTTTCAGCCTGCGATTCGGGAGAGTACGAATACTTCCAGAGGAGGCTGGCCGAATTCCAGGCCCGGCTCGACAGCACGGTGATAGTGGGTAGGAATATGATTGGTGATAGTCCGATCCTCGATCTTTGTTGGAAGTATGGACGATGGCTCCAGGCTGTCTCCGGCGAAACGGTGAAACCTCCCGCCGAAGTGAAGGAGAGGTGGTCTCGATCGCAGGCCCTGGATATCCTCGATACAGCTCTCGGTGAAGCCAGAAAGCAAGGTTGGGTCATCGTGATCGATCCCTGGACCCCGGAGGCCGTAAGGGAAAAAATTGAGGGTTCGACAAGAGTCATCGAACTTTCGATTCCAAGGATAGAGGATGACATCATCCTTTTCCTTTATGACCATTGCCTGAGGATCTGGGATCACCTGAGGAGGAACTCCTGAGAGGTCAACCGAAAGCCCTCAGGTGGGTTACATCGGCGGAAGTGAAGGTGCGGGTACCCTCTTCGGTCCGGACGATTATCTCGCCCTTCTCTCCCAAAGCGATAGCCCTGCCGGTGACCTCACCCCCGTCGAATACCACCCGAACCATCCTCCCCAGGGTGTCGCACCTGGACGAGTAATTTGCCAGGGCCCTTTTTATCCCGCCGGTGGCCTCCAAGTCTCTCACGGCCCCATGGAGGAAGCGGACCACTCCTGCGACTAACTCTCCCCTGTGAATTTTCCTGCCGGTAATGGAAGACAGGGATACGGTTTCAGCCTTATCCCCGAGGGGTACGTCGCTTGAGTTTGCGTTGATTCCAATTCCCGTGACGGCAAAATGAACCAGGCCCGGCTCGCTGGATACTTCCGTGAGGATGCCGCATAGCTTTGCCCCATTCCACAGGATATCGTTGGGCCATTTCAATTGACAACTTACCCCGTGGATGGTTGACAGGGCATCCTGGACCGACAGGGCCGATACCAGGCTGAGAACCTGGATGGATTCCGGCGGGAGCGCGGGGCGGATCACAAGGGAAAAAAAGATCCCTCCCTCCGGTGCCGAGATCCATCGGCGCCCGAGCCTTCCTCTACCCGAAGTTTGGTAGGACGTAGTGACGATCAATCCCTCGGGCGCGCCTTTACGGGCCAGTTCCTTCGCCGGAACCTGGGTTGAGTCCAGGCTTTTCCAGTAAAGGATGGGATGCCCCCAGGGACAATCAAAAAGAAAGGCCTCTATCAATGACGGGTCCAGGTCGTCTTCCGGGGGTGAGACGAACCTGTAACCCTTGACGGGGATCGATTCGACAACGTATCCGTCCTCCCTGAGAGCCTTTACGGCCTTCCAGACCGACTGCCGCGTAAGCCCCAGCGAAAGGCACAGGACGCCCCCCGAGACGGTCCTGCCCCGGGCCTTCATGAGTTCGCTCAGAACGGCGACCTTTGTCTTCGAAAAGTGATGCATGAGCTCAGCCTTTCCTCCTCCAGGAGATCACGGGATGATATAATAAAATGCCTGTAACTATTGATGATATCACTCCCAGGCCCTGAAGACATTCGGAGGTGGACCGCATGGTTCAGATACCCAAAACTACCGTAATGGAGGGACTTCACTCGCTCGTTGCCGAGTTGAAGGAAAGCCTTTGACCCGGCTAGGCTGTTGGAAGAGATAGAAAGGTTGACGAAGATCACCTCCGGGGCGGACTTTTGGGGAGGCGGAAATCCCCAATCCGTCACGAAGGAATTGGCTCGTCTCCAAACAAGGCTCGACGCCTGGAGGGAAGTCTCCCGTGAAATAGAAGAACTCGAGACCATGACAGACCTTCTCGAATCGGATGATGATCCTGAACTCGAAGGGGAGTTCAGTCATAGATCGTCGTCTCTCGAGAAGAGGATTCATGATCTTCAACTTCTGCTGCTCCTCGATGAGGAGTACGATGAATCGAACGCTATCCTGAGCATCCACTCGGGAGCCGGCGGCCATGACTCCCAGGACTGGGCCGAGATGCTTCTCAGGATGTATCTTCGCTGGGCAGAGGAGAAAGGTTTCCGGACCCGTATCCTGGAGATCACGGAGGACGAAGAGGCCGGGATCAAGTCAGCCACGGTACTCGTGACCGGGGAGTACGCTTATGGGTACCTGAAGACCGAGAGGGGAGTGCATAGACTCGTCAGGATATCCCCCTTCGACACGGCCAAGAGGAGGCATACCAGTTTCGCCTCTCTCAATGTCTCCCCGGAACTACCGGACGACGTGGAGATCGATATCGACCCGGAAGATCTCAAGATAGACACCTACCGATCCGGTGGAGCTGGAGGACAGCATGTGAATATGACCGATTCGGCGGTGAGAATAACCCATTTGCCGACCGGGATAGTCGTCAGCTGCCAGAATGAGCGCTCCCAACACATGAACCGCCAAAGCGCCATGGTGGTCCTCAGGGGCCGCCTTTATGAAAAAATGCTGCAGGAAAGGCAAGAGCAGATCAACGCCATCCAGGGAGAGAAGAAGGAGATAGGCTGGGGCAGCCAGATCAGGTCCTATGTCCTGCATCCTTATACGATGGTCAAAGATCACCGCACGAACATGGAAAAAGGGAACGTGCAGGCCGTACTGGACGGTGACATCGATGAATTTATACTCTCCTTTCTCAGGTACAGGAAGCATGTCCAATGACAGATTGTTGGAGGTCCGCCGATGTTCAGGAAGATGTTCTGCCTCCTGGTTTTCACGATTTTCTTTGATTTAGCCTTGCCCGCCCATGCTTCACCCTTCACTGTTCCCGGGGGCATACTTCCTGCCCGCTCGGTGAGGGAGGGATCGAAGGGGGTTGCCTATACCGTTATCAAGGGGAGCGACGTAGTATCCTTCCCCGTCACGATCCTGAGCGTGATGCCCTCTCACAAAAGTCCCCACAATCTCATCCTGGTGAAGGCTTCCGGCCCGGTTATCGAGCAGACCGGGGGTATAGCCGCCGGGATGAGCGGTAGTCCCGTTTTCGTCGGAGGGAAACTGATAGGGGCTATCGGTTATGGGTGGAGCTTCAGTGAACACCAGATGGGACTGGTGACGCCCATCGATGAGATGACGGAGATCTGGAACTGGCCTGAAAGGGTGCCTTCCTTGAATCTCCCGGAATTAAAACTCGAAGATCCCGCCTCGGGTGACGTGAACCTTCTCGAGGCACAACCCGGGAATGGATCCCAAACTCCCCTGGGGGAGGACAGGAATGGGCTTTCAGCCCCCCTGGTAGGCAGTGGATACAGCCCCCGGAGCGCTACTAAGATCGCCGAGGTCCTTGGAAATCCAGTAATTCTTCTCCCAGGCGGAAGCCTGGGCTTGTCTCTTCCCGTGGAATACGAACCAGTACTAAAACCTGGCGAGGCTGTAAGCGTTCTCGCTGCTTGGGGTGATGTGGTTCTTGCAGCGACGGGCACACTAACGGCAGTTTCGACGGATGGGCGCTTCCTCGCCTTCGCCCACCCCTTCACAAACCGTGGAGCTGTGGCCTACCCCCTCGCCCGGTCCTGGATCCACCAGGTCGTGCCCAGCATGGAGACACCCTTCAAGATCGGAACGCCCACGTCCA
>JAAYIZ010000054.1 GCA_012523215.1 Thermovirga sp. | reverse complement strand
TCGATCAGGTCCCAGCTGAAGTGGTCGTGCCCCGCCGATACCGGAGTGTGGGTGGTGAAGATGCCCCTCTCGCGGACCCTGTCGTAATTTTCGTAGCCCATCTCCCTGATGAGTTCCAGCAGCAGGAAGGAGGCGTGCCCTTCGTTTAGATGGTAATCGTCTATGTTGGAGTAGCCCAGGTCGCGGAGCATCCTCAGGCCCCCCGAGCCCAGGACTATCTCCTGGCAGAGGCGATAGCGTTCGTCACCCCCGTAGAGGTACCAGGTCAGCTCCCGGTCCCACAGGGTGTTTCCCTCGAAGTCGGTGTCAAGAAAGTAGACCGGAACGGTGAACCCCGTCCTGCCCTGGATCTCCAGGCACCAGGCGCGGACCTTCACGACCCTCCCCTCGATCCTCACCGTGACTTCGTTGGGCAGGGGGGTCAATTCCTTCCCAGGCTCCCACTCTACGGGTAACGCTTCCTGGAGGCAGTCGTTGAAGGCCTGCCGGAAGTAGCCCTTCCGGTAGAGCAGGGTGACGCCCGCCATGGGCACTCCCAGGTCGGCGGCGCTCTTAAGGATGTCCCCGGCCAGGACCCCCAGCCCTCCCGAGTAGGTGGGTATGCTTCCCTTGAGCCCTACCTCCATGGAAAAATATGCCACCGTCCGGAAAGACGGATCCTGCTCCATCATGAAGCGCAGCGAATCCCCTAGGTTGTTTCCGTAGTGCATCTTCGGCATCCCCAAATACCCCCTGACCTCTTATTTGCCTGGCGCTTTCATTACCTCGTCCCGGCGGGCCTTCGCCACCCCTGGAGACCTTCTGCCGTGCCTGGCCGCCATCACCGCCAGTTCCCCTGCCGGGGCATTCCGCAACTGCTCCCCTTTTACCCTCCAGAGCCAGTTGCTCCTGGGTTTCCCCGGAGTATTGAGCCGGGCCTCGCCACCAAGGCCCAGGATGTCCTGCATGGGATACAGGGCGAACCTCGCCCGGGAGGAGAGGGCGAGGTCGATCATCTCCAGGGAGACCTTATCACCCGTCACGGGGCCTCCCGCCAGGGCCGACAGCTGTTCCCTCGCCAAGGGGTCCGCCTCGGACTCGAACCAACCCCTGGCGGTGTTGTTGTCGTGGGTGCCGGTGAAGACACAGGCATTCTTCCCGTGGTTTCGAGGGGCGTAGGGGCTTTTTTCAAACCCCGGGCCGAAAGCGAACTGCAACACCAGCGTCCCCGGGATGCCCAGGCGCCGGATATGCTCCGTCACGTCGGGGGTGATGTAACCCAGGTCCTCGGCGATGAAGGGGAGCCCGGGGATGCTTTCCCGAACCGCTTTGAAGAATGCCTTCGGCGAGGCATCGGTCCACGCGCCCCTGGCGACGGAGTTCTCACCGGCCGGGATGGACCAAAATTTTACCAGCCCCCGGAAGTGATCGATGCGGACAAGGTCGAATAATGCCACCCCATGGCGGAGCCTCTTCAGCCACCAATGGAAATGCTCCCCCTCGAGGACGTCCCAGCGGTAGACGGGGTTGTCCCAACGCTGCCCCTTCGCTGAAAAGCAGTCGGGGGGGACGCCGGCCACCCTGGCGAGATTCCCGGTGGCATCGAGGTTGAAGAGTTCCCGGTGGACCCACACATCGGCGCTGTCGTGGCTGATGTAGACCGGCACGTCGCCGATGATCCGGATGCCCCGCTCTCGGCAGAGGCCTCGGAGGCGGTCCCATTGGCGAAAGAAGAGAAATTGGAGGAAGGTCTCCAGTTTTATCTCGTCGTCCAGGTCTCTTTTGGCCTCGGCGAGGGCGTCCTCGTCCCTGTCCCGAAGGGGTGGGGACCACTCGTACCAGGGAAGGGCGAGGCGTCTTTTTAACGAACGGAACAACGCGTAATCTTCCAGCCAGAAGGCGTTCTCTTCGCGAAAACGCCTGTACTCCGCGTCGGACAGGTCGGAGGACCTTTCAAAGACCCTTTGGAAAAGACTCCGTTTAATGACTGCGGCAGCCTCGTAACGGCAGTAACCTCCCGGCACCGATCCATGATCTTCCAGGTCGGATACCTCGAGGAGATCGTCCTCGACGAGCAGCTCGGGGCTGATGAAAAGCGGATTCCCGGCGAAGGCGGAGAGGCCGCTGTAGGGCGAGTGCCCCTGGGCAGAGTCGGTGGGCGAGAGGGGTAGGATCTGCCAGAGGGCCTGGCCCGAAGAAAGGAGAAAGTCCAGGAACAGGCCGGCCCCCCTCCCCATATCACCGACGCCCCACCGAGAGGGCAGGGAAGGCAGGTGGAGGAGGACGCCGCAGCTTCTTTCCTTGCTTTCCCAGGAGCTTTTTTGATCCGCCATCCGTTGATTTTACCCTAAAACCAACACCCGGTTTGACCGTTTTAAACGGCAGAATGTATACTTCACGGCATCCGGGGGTATTATTCATGCAGGAAAAGGGACGGACCTGGAGGCTCGACAGGGTTTTCAAGACCTATGAAATGGGCGAAGTTACAGTGGAGGCTCTCAGGGAATCCTCTCTCTCTATCCCCGAGGGGGAGCTGGTCGTCATCCTGGGCCCCAGCGGATCCGGCAAGAGTACCCTCCTTAACCTACTGGGCGGGATGGATGTCCCCACCGGCGGGGGTGTCTGGTTCAGGGATGAGAACCTCTCCACCGCCGGCGACAGGCAACTTACCCGCTACCGACGCAACGTGGTGGGTTTCGTATTCCAGTTCTTCAACCTGATCCCCGACCTGACGGCCCGGGAGAACGTCGAGATTGCCGCGGAACTCGTTGACTCCCCCCTCTCCACCGAAGACGTGCTCGACCGTGTAGGCATGTCAGACAGGATGGACCACTTCCCATCCCAGATGAGCGGCGGCGAACAGCAGCGCGTTGCCATAGCCAGGGCCCTTGTGAAGAACCCGCTATTATTGCTCTGCGACGAGCCGACGGGCTCTCTCGACGCGTCCACGGGAAGGCTGATCCTCGCGCAACTGGAAGAAATTAACAAAAAGTTCGGGACCACGGTGGTGATAGTGACCCACAACGCTTCTATAGCCGATATGGCCCGTCGGGTTATCAGGATGAGCAGTGGCAGGATCGTTGAGGAAACATACAACGAGGAACCCCTGCCGCCGGAGAGGATCTCCTGGTGATGACGGTCCTGACCAGAAAACTCCTTAGGACCATAGGCTCGACCCTGGGTCAGTTCATAGCATCGGCTGTGGTGATCGCCACGGGAGTAATGGCTTTCGTGACGATGACCGCCATGGCAGACAACCTGGTAAGCTCCAGAGATTCCTTCTACCGGGAGACTGATTTTGCCGATCACTTCTTCCATGTCGTCAGGGCTCCCGAGGGAGTGCTTTCGCGCGTTGAGGCAGTCCCAGGAGTCCTCCGGGCCTCTGTGAGGATTCAGAAGGACGTGCCGGTCATTAATGACGGGGACGAAAGGACCATGATCCGGCTCGTTGGTTACCCGCTACCCGACCGCCAGGAACTCAACAGGGTCAAGGTACTCTCGGGCAGGATGGCCGAGAAGTACCCCGAAGGCGGCGCGGTGGAGATACTGGTGAACAGGCAGTTCGCCGAGGCCCATGGTTTCAGGCCGGGGGACACTATAGACATAGCAGCCGAGGGGAGGAGGAAGACTCTTACCATAACAGGAACGGCGGCGGGCCCCGATTTCATCTACGCTGTGAAGGACGCCTCATCCATGCTTGAAGACCCATCCTTCTTTGGTGTGGCAGTCCTTCCACAGAACCAGTTACAGCAGATACTGGGCGAAAAAGGTTCCGTGAATCAGGTGCTGGTCCGCTTCAACCCCGGGGCGGACAGGGCAAGAGCAGCAAGGGAGATCAGGAACATCCTTGAACCTTACGGCAGCCTGGCCGACTACGAACAGAAGGACCAGATAAGCGAGGCGATCCTCAGAGTGGAGCTCAACCAGCTAAAGGCTTTCGCAAGGTTCCTCCCCACGGTATTCCTGGGGATAGCGGCGCTGATGCAGTTCGTCTTTATCGGGAGGATGGTACAGGCCCAAAGGGGTCAGATAGGCATTTTGAAGGCTGTGGGATACGGCAACGTTTCGCTCCTGGCCCTTTACGGAGGATACGCCTTTGCCGCCGCATCGGCGGGTGCTGTGGCTGGGACCGGTCTTGGCTATTTCTTCGCAGGCCTGATGACAAAGCTGTACATGATGTTCTTCAACCTGCCACACCTGGAGGAGGCTCTCCACTTCAGGGCTGCGGGGCTGGTTTTCGGGGCAACCCTCGTCGTGGGGACCCTGTCCGGCGTCTGGGCCGCCAGGGGAGTGCTGGCGGTAAGCCCCGCAGAGGCCATGAGACCGGCCGCTCCGCGATCCTTACGCCCGACATTGATGGAGAACATCCCGGGACTCATGGAACGACTGGATCTGAGCTGGCGTATGAGTCTGCGCTCCATGTTCAGGAACAGGTTCCGGTCTGCCGTCACAATCCTGGGGCTCCTCCTTGCCGTGGGAATGATAGTCATATCCATCTTTGCCAGGGATTCCATGTTCGACCTCATGGAGAGACACTTCGAAAAGGAGTGGCGATTCGACTTCCTGGTCAGAGCGGTCAACCCTGTGAAAGAGGCCGATCTGCTGTCCATATCGAACCTTCCGGGGGTAAGGGAGGCGGAACCACTTTTGGAACTCCCTGTAAGGATCCACTTCAAGGGGAGATACAGGGAGGATGTCCTATTCGCGATGCACCCGGGATCCAGTCTTGGCAGGGTGATCGCCCGGAACGGACACGAACTGGACTTCCCCGAAGAGGGCCTCTTCCTGGACTGGTACACCGCTCGGATCCTGGGCGCGGGGACGGGTGACGAAGTGGAGGTTGAGACCATCCTGGCGCTGGGTCCCCCGAGAAAGAGCATGCTGAGGGTGGCGGGCATCAGCCGCAAAGCTTTCGGGAGCGCATCCAGCGTAAGCCTTCGCACTGCCAACCGCCTGCTTAACGAACAGGGGGTCGCCTCGGGCATTGTCTTCAACACCAGCGAAGAATTCAATGGAAGCATCGGATCTGCCCTGGGAGACATGATCAACGTCATCTCCGTGACCAGCAGGGAGAAAGAGGTGCAGTTCCTCGAAAAGAACATGAAATACCTCCATTATTCTATCGGAATAATGATCTTCTTCTCCGTGCTGCTAGGCTTTGCCATAGTCTTCAACGCCTCTTCCCTCTCCTTCTCCGAACGGCGGAGGGAACTGGCAAGCCTGAGAGTGTTGGGATTCTCGGTGGGAGAGATCTCATCGTTGCTGTGGAAAGAGAACCTGCTTCTCCTTGCCTTGGGAGCCGTGCTCGGGCTCCCCTTCGGCAGGCTAATGGCCGAGGCTTATGCGATCGGGGTCAGCACCGACCTCTTCACCTTCGAGGCGGTGGGCTATCCAACTACCTACGCTATCTCCGTGCTGGGCGGAGGGCTGTTTATCCTCGTCTCCTGGGGTCTTGCGGCAAGAAACGTCGGCAGGCTCCAGCCGGTGGAGACGCTGAAGGCTAACGACTGAGGAGGGATGAACCATGAAAAAGGGAAGGCTGAAGATCTTAGCGGCTGCCGGGATCATTGTGCTGCTGACTCTCTCACTCTTCTTCCTCCTCAGGCCCGAGAAGATGGCAGCGGTCATGGTCGTCAGAGGGGAGATATCAAGCGGAGTCGAGGAGGACGGCTACCTTCAGCCCATGGAGGAAAGGAACTTCTACGCCACCCAGACCGCAAGGATAGCGGAACTCCCCGTCGAGGCGGGCGATGAGGTCTCGCAGGGCCAGCTGCTCATAGGCATGGCAAATCCTGACCTGGAAGCGATCCTCGCTGAGACGAGGGCCTACTGGAGACAGGCCGAGAAGAGCGAGACCGGTTACGCTGCTGCGACAGCAAGCCTTCGTCTCCTTCTGGCGGATGAGGACCGGAACCTTGAACGCTACAGAAAACTCTACGAGGCAGGTGCCCTGTCAAGGATCGAAATCGAGCAGGCGAGCCTGAGAGTAGAGCGATACACCAAGGACCTGGTCGAGGCCGAGGCCAGGCTGGCATCAGCCTCGGAACTGAGCAGAGGCCTTCGTCAACAGGTCTCGGAACTGGAGAAGAAACAGGCCGAATTGACCCTGAAAAGCCCGATCGACGGCTATATCCTAAACCTCCCGGTCAAGAAGGAGCAGGTGGTCATGGCCGGAGAACTCCTGGCCGCTCTCGGGGTTGAAAACGAGATGGAGATACGCTCCGACGTTCTCAGCGACTCCCTTGGGGGTGTGACGGTGGGAAGCAGGGTAAGAATCACAGCCCCCATTCTGGGCAAACGTACGCTTGAGGGCCATGTAAAGAAGATCTACCCCCTGGCGGAGGAAAAGGTCTCCCCTCTTGGGGTTGCCCAGAGAAGAGTGCCGGTTATTATTGCTTTTCCCATGTCGGACATTTTAAAACCCGGTTACGAGGTAAGGGTCTTCATTGAGACGTCACGCAGGGAGCATGCGCTGCTGCTGCCGGTGGAGTCTGTCCGTACCGAGGACGGGATCAGGAAGGTCTTCCGGCTTGAGGGTGGGAAGATCCATGCCACCGATGTCAGGACCGGCATCACCGACCGACGGATGGTGGAGATACTGGATGGGCTGGAAGAGGGCGACGTGGTCGTTCGGGACGCCAGCCTTGACCTCAGCGAGGGTCAGAGGGCCAGGGCCGCCGAAGACAGATAGACCCTTTATCTCCCCCAGGGGAAGATCCCTTCGGACACGCCGAAATGCGCCTCGATGAGCCCCCTGAAGTAATCGTCGTCGACGGGCGGCGAATCCTCTTCCAGGGCGGGGACATCGACGATGACCCAGGTTTCGCCCTCCTTTTTGAGAAGCGCGAGGAAGGGTTCGTACCGGTTCAGGCCGTCCGCCGACCGGGGCTCGGTCTCGACCCAGGCC
>JAAYIZ010000053.1 GCA_012523215.1 Thermovirga sp. | reverse complement strand
TATATCTTTGCCCGAACTGTCCCTTGCCCCGACACAGGACACCCAACGCCGCTGGTTCCCGACTGGCACCTGCTGAAGCCGAAGAGCGGAACCAGATGGGCCGCCTTCCCCAGGCCGGACAAAAAAACCGGACAATGGCCCGTTGAAATTCTTCCCGTCGGCAAGGGCGTTGTACCCCCTGTTCCTACATACAGCCGAGGCAAGGGAGTTTCTCTTTTCTCCGAGAATCTTCAGATAGATTCCGAATACATCAAGGCCATGGCACAGCAGGGAAGGATGGGGAACGTTCTATACGCGGTGGCAGTGAAAAGAGGTGCGGGTGATCTGATCTTCCGACCGCCCCATAAAGAGGATCTTGAGGCGCTAGAAATGGCCGAAGAAGAACTGGCTCGCAGGCGTCCCGAGTGGGAGCGGAGGAACATAATACCCACAGAGTCATATCCAGAAGTGACTACAGATCCCCGCCCCAGGATCTACGGTATGCCCAGATGGGCCGACATGTTCTCTCCCCGGCAACTTCTCTGTTTCGGGGTACTTGTGGAGGAACTGCAGAAACTCAAACCGGAGATCCGCAAAAAAGAGGGAGAAGAGAAAGGCAATGCTATAATTTCATTGCTGGCTTTCGGGATAGATAAATTTTTGAACTACAATTGTTACCTTTCCTCATGGCACGCTCCAAGATCGGTAATGAGAAGCGTTTTTGATCGTCACGATTTCGCTTTTAAATCCACTTATGCAGAAATGGCTCCCTGCAACGCGGGTTCAGGGCTCGACTGGGCCATAACCAACTGCCTCGAAGCCTATCGGGATATATGCAGGCTTCCCAAAAACCCTGATGCTAGACCGGCAGAGATAATGCAGGGGTCGGCTTCGGATCTTTTCACGATACCCGACCGTTCCGTTACGGCCGTGGTCGTGGACCCGCCCTACGCAGACAACGTCCAGTACAGCGAACTGGCGGACTTTTTCTACGTCTGGCTCAAACGCACCGTCGGGGACATTTACCCCGAGTGGTACATGACCCCCCTGTCGCCCAATACAATGGAGATGGTGGTCAACGAGGCCCGGGTGCGTGCAGCCCTTCCGGCCCTGTCCGGAGGGAAGGCCAAAGATTCCGCCTACGCGGAGTACGAAAAGTTGATGACGGCGAGTTTCAGGGAGATTCGCAGGATCCTTAAGGACGACGGAGTCCTTTCTGTGATGTTCACCCATAAGAAGCAGGAGGCCTGGGAGTCCCTCTTCGCAAGTCTTATATCTGCCGGGTTCATAGTTACCGCAACCTGGCCCATCAAGACCGAAAGCGAGCACAGTCTTCACCAGGCAAAAAAGAACGCTGCCCAGAGCACGGTAATACTGGTTGCCCGAAAACGGCCGGATGGCGCAGGAACGGGCTACTTCGACAGGACCATGACCGAGGCCATCCACTTCAACGCCACGGAAGCGGCTAAGCGGCTTGAGGCAGATGGGCTCAACCCCGTCGACCAGCTGGTGGGGACTTTTGGGCCGGCAATGAGAGCTTTCAGTCGGTACGACGAGGTCAGGACCGATACGGGCGAAAGGGTTCGCGTGGGAGAGGCTATCAGGATCGCCTCCGATGCGGTCAGTTCCTGGAGGGTGGAGAAACTTGCCAAGAGAGGACTCGAAGGAGTTGAGCCGGAAGGGCGTTTCGCCCTCCTCTGTTGGGATGTCCTGAGGGCGGCCGAATTTCGCTTCAACGAGGCCAAGTTGTTGGGGAATGCGGTAGGAATGGAGATAGACAACCTTGTCGCAGCCGGCCTGGTCGTTAAGTCCGGGGATAATGTAAGGATTCTCTCGGCGGGAGAACGCCGTAGGGAAAGGCCTCTGAACGTCCAACAGGCAGAGCAGTTGCTCCTTGAGGGTAATTCGAGAGGCGTCCGGGGTCGCAGAGGGGTTTCTCTGAAGGTTCACCCCCAGGACGATTCTTTCAGAACGGCCATGGACGGATGCCATGCCTTGGCCCTTGCATATCTTGAAGCCGGAAGGGGTTCCGCCGGGATCGGGTCAGCCAGCGCCCTGGCGAGAAGACAGGGCTGGAGAGATGGCTCTGCCGTCTCCCGTTTGATGGATGCCCTCCTCAAGGCCGCCCCGCCCGCATTGTGGTTCGACAGGGGCAAACAGAGCGCAGGTGCTCTCTATCCTGAATTCAGGGCCTGGCACTCCATGCTGGAGCCCCTTTTCGGGATCGCCCCGCCAAAATGGGAGGAGACCACTGAAACGCAAGGGTTTCTTTCCCTCGAAGATAATGAAGAGCCGGAGGAAGAAGGATCGGAGTAGTTCTTGCAAGGGCATGACAAACGGCATGGAGGTGAATTCCGGTGCCGGAAGGACAAAGCCCATGGCGGGCAAGATCTTCTGCTCTGCCCGAAAGCGATTTTACCTCCCGAATTTGGCCCCGATTTCTCAGGGGGCCTGATCCGAGGCTGCTTGAGGATCTGTATGTTCCGGCCCTTCAGCGGTCGTTGCGGTATGACCGTTGCTGTGCCTACTTCTCCAGTTCTGTCCTCTCAACTGCCGCCCGCGGATTTTCTGGCCTCATCAGGCGCTTTGCAACGGATGGTAATTCTCTGCCCAGACCTGCTGTCCGCCTGTTGGTTAACGAACAGCTTACCAGGGAAGACGTGGAGGCTTTGTCGGATACTCCCGATCCATCAGCCCTTGAGAAAGTGCTGATAAAGAGGTTCGCTTCACCTGAGACAGCCCTTGAGAAAGCCCGCCTTGAGATGCTCGCCTGGATGGTCTCAAGGGAATTGGTCGAGATCAGGGTTGGAGTTTTAAGGTCTGGAGAGGGCATTCTTCACGCAAAATTTGGCGTGTTCCATGACGAGAACGGCAACGCTCTGGTCTTCAGTGGAAGCGGGAACGAATCCAGGTCAGGATTGACAGCCAACTACGAACACCTGGAGGTATCGGGATCCTGGGATGACCAGGAAAGATACCAGGAATTTGCCGAAGAGTTCGAAAGGCTCTGGGAGGGCAGCCACCCGGATGTAAGAGTCGTAAGGCTTCCCGAAGCCATCAGGCAGGGCATAATATCATACGCCCCCGATACGCCTCCCCTGGAAGAACCGCTTCCCCCGAAAGATACTTCAGATGATCTCAAGAGAAAAAAATTGGCGATGCTATGGCAATTCATCGTTGAATCGCCCTACATGGAAAACGGAGAAGCGGTCTGTGACGCCACTATGAACGTATCCCTTTGGCCCCACCAGAGAGCTGTGGTGCAGGAGGTCTTATCAGCCTGGCCCAAGGGAAAACTGCTATGTGACGAGGTCGGGATGGGAAAGACCATTGAGGCGATAGCGGCACTCAGGCGTCTTGTGGCAGGTCGGGGAGTCAGGCGGGTTCTCTTCCTTCTGCCCGCAGGACTCGTCCTTCAATGGCAGGCAGAGTTGCGGGAAAAGGGAAATATCCTCGTACCTAGATTCGATGCCCAGCGCGTAGTCTGGCCCGACGGAATCTCCAAGACTGTTTCTGGTTTGGGCGAGGCCCTCGAGGAACCCATGCTGCTGGTCAGTCGGGAACTGGCAAGGATTGAGGCAAACCAGGCACTGCTCCTTGAAGGACCCTCTTGGGACCTGGTTATCCTGGACGAAGCTCATGCGGCGAGAAGAAAGAAACAGGAGGAGGGTGAGTTCAACACGGGGACCCTTCTTCTTGACCTGGTAAGGAGGTTGCAGATCCGGGGGAAGACCGCCAGCTACATGTTCCTCAGCGCCACCCCGATGCAGACCCATCCCTGGGAACCCTGGGACCTGTTGAGTTGTCTCGGTGTAGGAGGGGCATGGCTCGCCGAGTTCGACATTGTGCGGAAATACTACTCGGTGATACAAAGCCTGGAGGGATCACAAGGACCTTCTGAGCGGGACCTCAAGTTCTTATATAAGACAGCGATGCTAGATCCCGATCTACCAATATCACCCGAAGGGCCAATCCTTGAGAGGGAAGAGAATTTTATTGACAGGTTGATCTTTGCCGACGAGAGGGGTATGAAGGGATACGCCAACTGGATGAGAAAGGCCTCCCCACTGGGAAGAAGGATGCTCCGCAACGGAAAGGAGACTCTGCAGAAATACTACCGGGATGGTCTTCTTGAGGTGCCCCCGCCCAGGAGAATAGTAGAGGACATCCGTTACAGGTACGAAGATGCCGGGGAGGGCCGCGTCTACAACTCTATTAAAAGTTTCATAGACAGCAGATTCGAAGCGCTGGAAAGGGAGAAGCGAGGAAAAGGTTTCGTAATGACCGTATACCGAAGGCGATGTACAAGTTCCCTCTTCGCCCTTGAGAAGAGTCTGCTGAGAAGGAAAGATGGGCTTGGCCAGGTAATAGAAAGAGGATCCTGGGATCCCTATTTTGAGGACGAAAGCCTCGATTGGCTTGACCTGGAAGAAGTGGAGGGAATTGCTGAAGGCGGAAAGATCTCTTCAGCTTACCCAGAAGACCCGGCTATTGCTGCGCAGGAGTTAAGGCAGGTCGAGTCCCTTTTGTTTGAGATCAAGGATCTCCCCGGTATCGACACCAAGCGGGATCGTTTTACCGAGGAACTGAGAAAACTTCAGGATGACGACAGATCTGTTCTGGTTTTCACAGAATACACGGACACCATGGATTTTCTGAAGGAGTGGCTTTGTCCTCTATACGGGAAGGAACTGGCCACGTTCTGTGGCAGGGGAGGAGAGCGCTGGGACGGGAAAAGATGGTTACCAGCGACCAAAGATGCGATAACGGCCTCCCTGCAGAACGGCGAACTGAGAGTACTTTTGTGTACCGACGCCGCCAGCGAGGGGTTAAACCTACAAAAGGCAGGTGCCGTCATCAACTATGACCTGCCCTGGAATCCGAGCAAGGTTGAGCAGCGGATAGGACGCATAGACAGGATCGGTCAGATCTGGCCGGAAGTTAAGGTCATCAATATGTTCTTGCGTGACAGCATAGACGACAGGGTCTACACAGTGCTTCGTGAGAGATGCCGCCTCTTTGAACACTTTGTGGGTCCCATGCAGCCGGTACTCGCCAAGGCTCAGAAGATACTCCTGGGACAGACCGAGGAGGACCTTTTCGACCTCACCGTAGAGGCGGAACGGGTCGAGACGGATTTCCTTGCAGCCGAGACCTACCGGCTTTCAGATCCACAGGTGGTTGTATCGGAGCAATCACCAATAACGAGAGAAAACCTTGTTGATGCCCTGCGAGCCCTCGATAACGTCTCCGGGATATCCGTTACAACCCGGCTGGATAAGTTGAACCTAAGGCTCCCCGACGGGACAAGACGGGAGTACGCCACTGGCCTTGAGGCATTAGAGGCTGATTCCGGATTGTACCCCCTTTCTCCTTTTGACCCCTTCTTTAAGGGTTTGCATCAATATCTTTATCCTGACGGGAATCTTCCACTTACGTTTGTTTCTTTCGAGCAGGGACCTTTCAAGAAAGTGTCAATATTCTGGATAGATGGAGACGGGCATGTTGAGCCAGTGAAGAACCTGGAAGAACTTAACAGGCTATTGGAATCATGGGATGGAAGCGGCCCCGCCACAATAGATCTCTCCGAGATCCAGAGGGAGATACGGGAAATGGTGGAAAATCAATCTTCCATTGCAGAAGAGAGAAGGGTCTCTGACCTGAAGGCTCAGAAGAAGGCATGCGCCATTAGGCTAAAGATGGAACTTGGCCGATTCCTGCTGTGCCTGGATCCCAATCTTCGCTCTGCAGAAGGTTTAAACAGTCTTTTCTACAAGGAGATGGAAAAGGGCGGGCCAAGATCAGAGCGGTTTAAAAAGTGTTACGAAAAACTGGGGGGATACCCCGATTGGGACATCCCCACGATCAACAGCCTTAGAGCACAAATTCGAATCCTTGACCGGGGCCACAGGGGGGCACGTCTCCTGGGGAATGAGATCGACGCAGCGCTTAACGACCCTCGGTGGGAGGTTGCATTACTCTGAAAAAAGGATTTTCCTTCGCCTAAGTTGACGTTCATCAAACACAAACATTATGGGGTTGAGGGAGAATAACATGAGCGGGATATCGACATCATTGGCCAAATGGTTTTCAGAGCGCCCCCAGTGGCTCCAGATTGCGGCTGCCAGGCTACTAAAGCAGCTTGAGCTTACTGACAAAGACGTCTCTGAGCTCGCAACCCTGTGTCAGCAGGAAGCCGATGGAAAGTTGCCCGAAACAACCTGCTCCTTTCCTTCCACCGTTTTCTCCCAAGGCGCTGAGGGTATCTTTCGTTTGTGTTCAATCAGTGATGTCGAAGGAATAAACGCATTGGCTCCAAGAAAACCTCTCGAGTTTGGCAAAGGAAATTTAACAGTTATTTACGGCAGTAACGGATCTGGGAAATCTGGTTATGTCAGGCTTCTCAAGCATGTGTGTGGTGCTCGCGAGACGGGAACCCTGTACCGCAATGTCTTTAAGCCCGACTCTACCGAGCAGAAAGCCTGCATTTCGTTTGAGCAGGACGGCATTTTGAAGACCCATATCTGGTCAGGACAAGGCATCTGCGATGACCTCAATTGCGTTGATATTTTCGACAACTCCTTTGGCAAAGTTTTTGTCAGCATCGAAGGTGAGGTGAGCTATGAGCCGCCGGTTTTATCGTTTTTCAGCTCGCTCATCCTCGCATGCGGAAAGGTAGCATCTGCCCTGGACGCCGAGGCCGACCGGCTTCAGTCCAAAAAGCCTAATATCCCGGCTGATAAGAAGGTAACCCCTGAAGGTATCTGGTACGAAGCCATCAGCGCCAAGACCAGCACCTATGACATCGATAAGCATTGCACATTTGGCAACCTTGACGAGACCGAGATGCAAACGCTGCAACAGCGCCTTGCCGAACAGAGCCCGGCGGAAAAAGTAAATCAACTGAGAAATCAGAAACAGCATATCGATACTCTGATTAAGGATGCGAAAAAGTATCTGGCACAATTATCGGACGAGAATTACCGACGGATCATTGCTGCCAAGAAGAAGTCGATTCTCAAGAAGACAGCGGCAGACACTGCGGCGGGAAAGATGTTCTCAGGAAGCGAGCTGGAAGGCATCGGCTCTGATGTCTGGAAAGAGTTTTGGGAAGCGGCCCGGAACTACTCCGTATCAGCGGCCTACAAAGAAGCCGAGTACCCGAATGTTTCTGATGGCTCCCGTTGTGTTCTGTGCCATCAACCCCTGACCCAGGAGACCAAGGATCGGTTGATCTCCTTCGAATTTTTTGTGAAGGGCGAAATGCAGAAAGCCGCAACGGATGCGGCCTTGGAATATGAGGACGCTAGTCAAACTATCGAGACGCTACCCACCTCGGAAACGCTAAAGACACTTATCGATGCTGCTGGCATTCAACAAGATGACTTTGCAAGCCAAGTGATGGAATTCTTTGCTCAATTGCAGGCTAGGAAAGATGAACTCTCTGGGATCGATTCTGAAGAAGCCATTCCCGATCCGGTGCTCCCACTGAAATGGATCGAACAAGCCAACATCCGCTCGAAGAACCTCAGCAAACTTGCGGCAAAATACGATGAAGATGCTAAAAGCGATAATAGAGAGGAGATCAAGAAAAAGATATACAGCCTGCAGGCCAGAAAGTGGTTGTCTGAGCACCGCGCCGCCATTGATGAAGAAGTCTGCCGCTTGAAGTCGCTTGGCCTGATTCAAATGGCAAAGACATTGGCCGATACTACAGCTCTGTCAAAGAAAAAAGGAGAGCTTGCAGAAACCTTGATCACGGATGCGTTCGCGCAAAGATTCGACACGGAACTCAAAACCCTTGGCGCGAGAAAGGTTAATGTTGAGCTCGTGAAATCACGAGTCTCTAAGGGCCGTGTCCTTCATAAGCTCCAGCTTCGGGGTGCCTCTCAGAGTGGCCTCGCCGATGTCCTGAGCGAGGGAGAAAATCGGGTCATTTCTATTGCGGCATTTCTTGCTGATGTCACAGGCAAGACCTATCCGGATCCCTTGGTATTTGATGATCCGATTTCTTCACTTGATCAAAATTACGAAGAGGCAGTTGTTCAACGCCTCTGCTCTATTGCTTCCGAGAGACAAGTTATCATATTCACCCATCGCCTATCATTTCTGGCGATGGCTCAGGACTATACCAGAAAGGTTGATATAAAGCCTAAAATAATATGTGTCCGTAAAGAACCGTGGGGGACGGGTGAGCCGGGAAAAACTCCTCTAGAAGCACAGAAACCATTACAAGCACTCAACACGCTAATCGATAGTGATCTTCCCGAAGCGGAGGATCTATTTTATGAAAGTGGCTTTGATGCTTATAAAACAAGAGCGATGAATATCTGTATTGAATTCAGAATTCTTCTTGAAAGAATGATTGAGCATGAACTCATGTCGGATGTTGTCCAGCGGTATAGACGGGCAATAAATACGATGGGAAAAATTTGCAATCTGGCCAAGATCTCAGAGGCTGACTGTAAATACTTTGATGAATTGATGACAAAATATTCGAAATATGGACATTCACAACCACCTGAGGCGCCAGTCACGATTCCAGAACCGGATGAGTTAAGAGAAGATTTTGATGGATTAAGAGAGTGGCAAAAAGAATTTAAAAACAGACCGACAACATCAGTTTTTCAGGAGGCTAAATGAAAATCCTCCACACATCCGACTGGCACATCGGCCGCACCCTTTATGGCAGAAAACGCTACGAAGAATTCAAGGCCTTTCTGGATTGGTTAGTGGAGGCGATTCAGGAGAATGAAATCGCCGCGCTACTGGTGGCGGGTGATGTCTTTGACACCAGCACACCGAGCAATCGCGCCCAGGAGCTCTATTACGATTTTCTGTGCCGGGTGGCGGCCTCATCCTGTCGGCATGTCGTCGTCGTCGCGGGCAACCACGATTCGCCGTCCTTTCTCGATGCACCCAAGGAACTGCTCAAGGCCCTTGATGTCCATGTGGTCGGCAGTGCAACTTCCTCCCCGGAAGACGAAGTGCTGGTGCTTCGCAATGAGCAGAAAGCCCCGGAATTGATTGTCTGTGCCGTACCCTACCTCCGTGACAGGGATATCCGCGTGACTGAAGCGGGTGAGAGCGTCGAGGACAAGGAGCGAAAGCTGATCGAAGGCATCCGCACTCATTACGCTGCTGTCGCCGCTGTGGCCGAAGAGAAGCGCAAGGAACTTGGAGTCGATATCCCCATCATAGGTATGGGACATCTGTTCACCGCAGGCGGACAAACCGTCGATGGGGATGGCGTGCGTGAACTCTATGTCGGCTCTCTGGCTCATGTGGAGTCCGGGATTTTTCCTGTCAGTTTTGACTATATGGCACTTGGACATTTGCATGTTGCGCAAAAGGTAAGCGGCTCTGAAACCATTCGTTACAGCGGTTCTCCACTGCCCATGGGGTTCGGAGAAGCTAAACAGCAGAAGAGCATTTGCCAGGTTGATTTCCACAGCACAGCTGCATCGGTACAGCTGGTCGACGTGCCAATTTTTCAGAAACTTGAGCGCGTCAAGGGTGACTGGGACGGTATCTCAAACCGCATCCTTGAATTATCGGCAACGGACTTCCAAGGTTGGCTCGAAGTCATCTACGACGGCATTGAGGTCATTGGCGATCTGCGTGAACGCCTGGAGGCTGCGATTTTCGACACCAAAATGGAAATTCTCCGAATCAAAAACAACCGCATCATCGACCGCGTGCTGGGGCAAATCCATGCAGAGGAAACACTCGACGATCTGAACGTGAACGACGTGTTCGAGCGATGCCTTGACGTTCATGATGTGTTTGAAGGCCAGCGGCATGAATTGCGCCACACATACAGGGAAGCGGTCTCGTCTCTTGATGAAGATGTCGTACGGGCGGAATAGAGAGGCTGTCGATGAGAATACTGCAGGTAAGCTTCAAAAATCTAAACTCACTGGTGGGCGAATGGCAAATCGACCTGACACACCTGGCCTTCGCGTCTGACGGCATCTTCGCCATCACTGGTCCCACCGGCTCGGGAAAGACGACGATCCTCGATGCTATTTGCCTCGCCCTTTACGGCCGGACGCCTCGCCTGAACAAGGTCACCAAGAGTGGAAACGAAATCATGTCCCGCCAGACCGGCGAATGCTTTGCCGAGGTAACCTTCGAAACCCAGTCTGGGCGTTACCGCTGTCACTGGAGCCAACATCGGGCAAGCAAGAAGCCGGATGGGGAACTCCAGGCCCCGAGGCACGAAATTGCCAATGCCGATTCCGGCGAGATTTTAGAATCCAAGATCAGAGGGGTTGCCGACCAGATCGAGTTGGCTACCGGCATGGATTTTGAACGTTTTACCCGTTCTATGTTGCTGGCCCAAGGCGGCTTTGACGCGTTTCTTCAGGCGGCACCGGATGTTCGTGCTCCGATTCTGGAGCAGATAACGGGCACAGAGATCTACAGCCAGATATCCATCCGTGTCCACGAACGCCAGCGCGAGGAGCGGGACAAGCTAAACTTACTTCAGGCCGAAACGGCAGGCATCATGATTCTTGAGCCGGAGAAGGAACAAAAGATTGGACAGGCACTCGAAGCAAGGCAGAAGGAAGAGACAGACCTTGCGGCCGAATCCGCTGAGATCAGAAGAGCCATTGCCTGGCTCACCACCATCGATGGTCTCAAGAAGGAAATCGGCGACCTGGCTGACGAGGCGAGTAATCTGCTAAGCGATATCGAGATCTTCAAACCGGATCGTGAAAAACTTAACCTGGCTTTGAATGCCGCCTCACTGGACGGTATATACGCGACGCTTACCGCCAACCGTAAGCAGCAGACAGATGACAGGGCTGCATTGAAAACCAAGAAAGATGCTCTTCCTGGAATTGAATCCTCCGCCAAGGAACAGGCCGGAGTACTGAAATCGGCCGAGGGACAAACCGCGCAGGCCAAAGAAGAACTGAAAGCGGCCGTGCCTACATTGCAGAAGGTTCGCTCCCTGGATCAGAAACTTGACGATCAGAAAAAAGCTGTTTCGGAGGGAGATGAGGGCTGCAAGAAGGATGCGGCCAAGATTGACGCTGATAAAAAAGCCCGGCTCAAAGAACAGGAAAAACGATCCAAGGCTCATGAGACGCTGGATCTTGTAAACGGCCACCTCAAAGAGCATGCGCAAGATGAATGGCTGGTCAGCGGCCTGGCTGGAGTGGAAGAACAGTTGAGTGGCCTGATATCAAAGCAAAATGAAATTGTTCAAAAGGAGGCCGATCAAGAAAAGGCTAATACGACTCTGGGACTAGCGATAAATTCTCTCGAAGACTGTCAGAAGCAATCAGGCATTCAAAAGCAGGAGTTGGAGAACGCCTCGAAACAGCTTCAGCAGGGCAAGGATGCTTTGAGCCAATTGCTGGGAGACCGCTTATTACGAGAATACCGCTCTGATAAGGAAACACTGCTGCGTGAAATGGCCTTTCTGACGAAAATAGCGGAGCTCGAAGAACATCGGGCAAAACTGGAAGACGGTAAGCCCTGTCCACTCTGTGGTGCAATCGAGCACCCGTTTGCGGAAGGGAATGTCCCTGTTCCCGATGAAACTGAAAAGAAGATCGACGCCTTGACCAGGCTAATCAGTAAGGCCGAGGATCAGGAAGCCGCCATCAAGAAACTCGAAGAAGCTGAAAGCCTGGCCCGCAAAAACCTGACGAAGGCTGAAAAGTTGGAGTCAGCAGCGGCTAATGACAAGAAGGCTGTCGAGAAAGCTCTGGCTGAGGTGAAGGACGGTCTGGTGAAACTCCGTGCCGATTTTGCCGAACGTAGGCAGACCGTTACTACCAAACTCCAGCCGCTCGGTATTGCGGACATCCCTAAAACGGACATCTCATTACTGATTGAATCACTCAGAGTGCGGCTAAAGGCGTGGCAGGAACAGGTCAAGAAAAAGGGGAACATCGAGAAACAGATTGCCGACATCGACAGCGAGGTGAAGCGGCTGGATGCTGTTATCGAAACTCAAAACACCGCCCTGACCGAAAAGCTGGAGCACCTAGCGACCTTGAAAAAGGAACTCGCCACCGGAAGTGATGAGCGTAATGCCCTTTACGGCGACAAGAATCCCGACGATGAGGAGCGCCGTTTAAACAAGGCTATTTCTGATGCCGAAGGTGCCGAAAAGCAAGCCAGAGAACCGCATAATGAGCTCCAACAAAACTGGAATGCCTTGAAGATCCACGTCGGATCTCTGAAGAAACGCATCGGCCAACGAGAACCCGGACTGACAAAGCTGGAAAATGAATTCGCCGCAGCACTCGCGCCCGTCGGCTTTTCAAATGAAGAACAGTTCCTGGCAGCGATCTTGTCTTCTGAAGGTCGGGCTGAGTTGGCGGCCACGGCCAAGGATCTGGATGAGCGTCAAGCAGACCTATGCGCCCGCCGGAAGGATCGAAAGGCGCGTCTGACCTCGGAAATGGCCCGCAAGATTACTGACAAATCGCTGGAAGAGCTTGAACCGCAATTCAAGGAGCACGAGAAGGCTCTGAAAGAACTCCGGGACATCATTGCCGGTTTCAAACACAAGTTAAATGAGAATATGGCTGCAAAAGAACGGATAAAGGAAAAACAGATGGCTATCGAGGCCCATAAAAAAGAGTATCGCAGATGGGAAAACTTGAACGACTTGATCGGCTCCGCAGACGGTAAGAAGTACCGCAATTTTGCTCAGGGGCTGACCTTCAAAATGATGATTGGTCACGCCAACCGGCAATTGCAGAAAATGACCGACCGCTATTTACTGATCCGTGATGATACCCAGCCTCTGAATCTCAACGTGGTCGATAGTTATCAGGCCGGTGAGATTCGATCCACGAAGAACCTTTCAGGCGGGGAGAGCTTCATCGTCAGCCTGTCCCTGGCTCTGGGTTTGTCCCATATGGCCAGCAAGAAGGTGCGGGTGGACTCGCTATTTCTTGATGAAGGCTTCGGCACTCTGGACGAGGAAGCCCTTGACACCGCTTTGGAAACCCTCGCAGGCTTGCAGCACGATGGCAAGGTGATCGGCGTCATTTCACACGTAACTGCCTTGAGGGAGCGGATCAGCACGCAGATTCAGGTAACACCTCAAACAGGGGGCAAAAGCCAGATATCCGGGCCTGGATGTATCAGGTTAAGCGCTAAAGAACGGGCCATAGAAGTAGGTTGACTTGATAATGAATCTACTGGAAATGTTTTCATCAAGATAACACCGTTTATCCGTTGCGATAGCTAGGCGGAATGATCTCATCTCGTATCCTCCTATACGTTCCCTTCTTTGTTGGAGAAGATTGTCAGCTTAACAGGGATAACTGCCTTGATTCCACCTTTTTATCTTTTTTAGCCCCCTTGAAGGCGGCCTCGGGGACAATTCTTTTAGATTCTAGGGTCCATGATTACTTGATTACCCATCATGAAGTTAGTCCCTAAAAAGGGGGGGATGGTCTCTTCCAGGACGTGGAAGTAGCCGTCAAGGCACTCCGTACGCTCGAACCTCAGGACCGTGACGCTGCCCGTGGCGTCATCGATGGCGCCGTGAAGGGAGATCATTGAGCCGTTGGAGAGCCAGTCGAAGGGGGAGGCGTCTATCTGGAGCATCTGGCCGAAGCGCTCCATCCGGGCCCTCCTCCTTCGCTTCCTGGGTCCCCTGTGGGAGAAGGGATTCTTCAAGCTTGCTCCTTTCAGGATCCTGTTAAGGAATCTTTGAAAAAGTCCTCAATATAAGGACCTTGACCTAGTAAAATATGGTTGTAGCAGCCTTGGTTTATCCATTCCAGCCATCTGTTCGCTGTTCGACCAGACCTTTTCTCCGGGGAGGACTTTATATGAAGAGCCAGAAGAGCCTTGCCAATACCATGACCTTTGAGAAGTACCGGAAATCGACAAGGCGGGAGCAGTTCCTGGCCGAGATGGAACAGGTCGTACCCTGGAAGTAACTTTGTGCCCTTATAGGGCCTTTCTACCCCAAGCCAAGGAAGGGAAGGCCTCCCGTAGGGCTGGAACGGATGCTCTGGATCCATTTCCTGCAGAGTTCACTTCAAACTCAGCGACTCGGTGGCAGAAGAAGCTCTCTACGACATAGAGTCCATGCGGCGGTTTGTTGGCATAGACCTGGGTAACGAGGTGCGTTCCGGTCAAGACGACGATATGCAAGTCCCGCCATCTGTTTGAGGCCCATGGTCTTCTTCAGGGGGTGAGAAGGCGGTATGGGGCGACACCTCCTATATGGGACAGGGCAAAGTTATAAGAGAGAGGGTCCTCGGGGCGATTGACCTTACCCAGAAGAAGGCTACCAGGAACAGGAAGCTCACCGAGGAGGAGATAGCCCGCAACAGGGAGCTATCCAGGACCCGGGTAAAGGTGGAACATATCTTCGGTGTTGCCAAGAACATATTCGGCTTTTCCAAGGTGCGATACAAAGGTCTTGAAAAGAACACCAACTTTGCTTACGTCGTATTTGTCCTGTCGAACCTCTACATGGCGAGGAGACACCTGCTGCAGCCTTCAGTGGCGTAGTGTCTCAAAACATAGGCAGTAAGACAAAAAGGGTCACAAGGAGGGGCGAAGAGGCCCCTAAAAGGCAAACAATATGTCCTGAATAGCCACACTTATCCGAGTTGTCAACAGGAAAAGGATTCAGCTGCCAAGGTTCTGCTGTTGCCATCTTTAAATGGTTTTGTTCAGAGGTTCCTAAGTCATGTTTTTTTGGTTATTCCCCTACCCAAAGGGGTGCTACAATTGAAACGACCAATAGGAAATAGGCCCGATCGGAAAAATGTTGGTAGTCCGATACGCAAACGAAGGTTCCCATGTGACTTTTAAGGGAGGGAGAAATGATGAAAGAGGTAAACAGGCTGAATCAGGAGGCTATGGATATCGGTCCAGCCATGGAATTGCCATCCTACCCCAAATTCAAGGAAGGGATAAGACGCGCTCCCGACCGAGGTTGGACCCTCAACAAGGCTGAAACCGAACTGGCCCTGAAAAACGCCTTGCGGTACGTCCCCGAGAAATTCCACGAGATCCTGGCCCCAGAATTCATGGAGGAACTGACCACGCGGGGACGAATCTATGCCTATAGATTCCGCCCCGCTGGGAAGATTTATGGAAAGCCTATCCAGGAATATAAGGGCAAATGCCTGGCGGGCAAAGCTTTTCAGGTCATGATCGACAACAACCTTGACTTTGACGTAGCCCTCTACCCCTACGAACTGGTCACCTACGGGGAAACGGGGCAGATTTGCCAGAACTGGCTGCAATACAGGTTGATCAAAAAGTACCTGGAGGAACTGACGGAAGACACAACCCTGGTGTTGGAAAGCGGACACCCCGTCGGACTTTTTCAATCCCACCCGGAATCCCCTCGTGTGATACTGACCAACGGGCTGCTCGTGGGCCTTTTTGACAATCAGCATGAGTGGCATCGGGCCATGCAGCTGGGTGTCAGCAATTATGGCCAGATGACCGCCGGTGGCTGGATGTACATCGGTCCCCAGGGTATCGTCCATGGTACCTTCAATACCCTACTGAACGCGGCCAGGCAGAGACTGGGCGTCGGCCCCAAGGATAACCTGGCTGGGATCCTTTTCGTTTCCTCCGGACTTGGCGGCATGAGCGGTGCTCAACCCAAAGCCATTGAGATCGCCGGCGGCGTCGGAATCATAGCCGAAGTTGATTCCTCCAGGATCGAGACCCGCCATAAGCAGGGATGGGTCAGCGAAGTGGCCGAGACCCCCGATGAAGCTTTCAACCTTGCCAAAAAGGCTATCAAGGGAAAAAGGGCCCTGTCCATTGCCTTCCATGGCAACATCGTTGACTTGCTCCAGTTCGCCGTGGACCAGGGAGAGACCATACCGCTTCTTTCAGACCAGACATCCTGTCATGCACCTTACGACGGCGGCTATTGCCCGCAGGGACTGACCTTCGAAGAACGGACGAGGATGCTCAGTGATGACCCCGAAGAATTCAGACGGCGCGTTGACAAATCCTTGCAGAAACACTTTGAGCTGATAAAGACACTTGCGAAAAAAGGCACCTTTTTCTTTGATTACGGCAACTCTTTCATGAGGGCAGTTTTTGACGCCGGCGTGAAGGAAATTTGCAAAAACGGCGAGAACACCTATGACGGGTTCATCTGGCCCTCCTACGTGGAAGACATCATGGGACCCATTCTTTTTGACTACGGTTACGGCCCCTTCCGTTGGGTCTGCCTGAGCGGCAAGCCGGAAGACCTCCGGAAAACTGACAAGGCGGCTATGGACTGCATCGACCCGAACCGACGCTCCCAGGATTATGACAACTGGGTCTGGATCCGGGATGCCGAGAAGAATGCCCTGGTCGTGGGGACTCAGGCCCGCATCCTTTACCAGGACGCGGAAGGCCGTTTAAAAATAGCTCTCAAGTTCAACGAATTGGTTCGGAAGGGCGAGATCGGGCCGGTCATGCTGGGACGGGACCACCACGATACGGGAGGCGTGGATTCCCCTTACCGTGAAACAGCGAATATCAAGGACGGGAGCAATGTCTGCGCCGACATGGCGACCCAGTGTTTCGCCGGGAACGCCGCCCGGGGGATGACTCTTTGCGCGATCCATAACGGCGGCGGCGTAGGAATCGGGAAGGCAATAAACTCCGGTTTCGGCATGCTGCTCGATGGATCGGAACAGACCGATAAAATCTTGAGATCCGCCATGATGTGGGACGTTCTCGGCGGGGTAGCCCGGCGTGCTTGGGCTCGTTGCGAGCACGCTATCGAGGTGAGCCGGGAGATAAACACAAACTATAAGGGAAGTTACCATATCACGTTGCCCTTCATCCCCGACGAAGACATCGTTGTCAACACAGTATCAAAATATATGGACGGGGAACAGTAGTTAGATCACGATCTTCAATCCGCATCAGGAACGCTTTGACCGTCTGGACCAGCTCAGTATTATTCTACGGGGATAAAAACCTGTTCCCTTTGGGGATCAGGTTTTCATCCCCGTTATTATTCTTTTACCCAAATTTCAACTTAAATTTTTCGATCAGTCCATGAATTAAAAAGAACGTAAAATAGCGCATACAATATCTCGCGTGAAAATTACTTTAGTGATTGTGAGGATATTTTTCACTTGAACTGAAATAATGGATTCTTTGTTTTCGGGACCACCGGAGAATCCTCGAGGAGTTGATTACAGCCAAGAGGGTCATCCCCACGTCGGCGAAGACCGCTTCCCAAAGCGTCGCCGCGCCGAAAGCTCCGAGGGATAGTACCAACGCCTTCACCGTGAGAGACAGCAGGATGTTCTGCCAGATCACTCTCCTGGTTTTACGGGCTATCCTCAGGACTTCGGGGAGTCCTGACACATGGTCGTTCATAATAACCACATCGGCGTTGTCTACGGTGATATCGGAACCGACTTTCCCCATGGAGACACCCACTTCGGCCCTGGCGATCACAGGGGCGTCGTTGAGGCCGTCACCCACGAAAGCACTGATAGCTTTTCCCCGGTTCGAGGCCTGCTTTTCCTCCAGCAAAGCGACCTTTTCCTCGGGCAGAAGACCCCAAAAGGAGCCGTCCAGCGATAGCTGATTCTCCACATCCACCGTTGGCCCCTCGAGGTCTCCGGAAAGAAGGAAAATCCGGCCGATGCCCAGGTCCCTTAGTTCCTTAATTGCGTGCGGCGCTTCGTCTTTAATGGTATCGGCCAGAACCAGGTAACCCGCGTAAACTCCGTTTTCGGCCACGTGAATCACCGTGCCCGGCGATGATGGATTGGATGCGTCAATTTTGTTCTCAAGCATGAGCCTCCTGTTGCCGGCCAGGATCAGGGTTTCAGGGGTTTTTGCCTCGATCCCCATCCCGGGGTGCTCGACCGCCGAGAGAGGCAGCGCTGGCAAGGGACGCTGTCCCCACCCTGACCTCACGGCCTCGGCGAGGGGGTGGTTTGAACCTCTCTCGGCGGTGACGGCCAGTTCGAGGAGAGAGTCGGACGATCTTCCCTCCTGGGGATAGACCCCGGCCAGGTGGAACTGCCCGGTGGTTATGGTCCCGGTCTTGTCAAAGAAGACCGTATCGACCAAGGGCAGTCTCTCGAGGACGTCGCCACCCTTGACCAGGAT
>JAAYIZ010000052.1 GCA_012523215.1 Thermovirga sp. | reverse complement strand
GCCAAAAATGCGGAAATGTCAAAAGTGTAGGTCTGACCCCGCTATTTTCCCGTTACTTTCTGTTCAGGAGCAGGGTTGACCGATCGGACCGCCTGCTACTCCGTCACGAGCATGAGGGGGACGGGCACATTGTCGGGAATGGTCTCACCGTTAAGGTACTTGACGGCATACTCGACACCGAGGAGTCCCATCTCCTTCGGCTGCTGGGCAACGGTGGCGGCGAGTTTGCCATCCTTCACGGCTTTTACGGCATCATCGACGGCGTCGAAACCGACGAACACAATGCCCTTCCGCCCGGCCGCCTCGGCGGCCGCGATGGCTCCAAGGACCATTTCATCGTTATGAGCGAAGACCCCGTCGATCTCGGGCTGCGCTTGGAGGATGTTCTCAAAGACCGCAAGCCCCCTGTCGCGGTTGAAGTCCGCCGCCTGGGAGGCCACGATCTCGATATTGGGGTACTTCTCCATCGCCTCGTGGAAACCCTTGCCCCGATCTCGGGCCGCCGACGTCCCGGGGATCCCCACCAATTCTACGACCTTGCCGGAACCACCAATCTGTTCCGCCAGGAACTCGCCCGCCATCTTGCCACCGGCAACGTTGTCGCTGGCGATATGGGTGACCACCTCGCCCGAGGTCGCTCCCCTGTCGATGGTGAATACCGGTATGCCCGCCGCGTTGGCCTTCAGGATGGAGGGCACCACCGCATCGGCATCGGTGGGGTTCACCAGGATGGCACCCACCTTTTTCTGAACCAGGTCCTCCATCGAAGAAGTCATCTTGCCGGAATCGTCCTGCGCGTCGAAGATGACCAGTTCCACCCCGAGTTCCTTGGCCTTTTCCTCGGCCCCGTCCTTGAGCGTCACGAAGAAGGGGTTGTTCAGCGTGGAAATGACCACGCCCAGAGTTTGAGACGCCGACGCCGCGAGAGGCAAGGAAAGGACCAGCAGACCCGCCAAGAACACCGACAACAGACGCTTTCTCTTCATCGCTTTCCACCTCCGTTGATTTTTTCCTCCCCCGACCCGCTGAAGACAACCTAGGCCGGGCTCCTGGCCGACACTCGGCCGTAAAAGACAAGGGCCAGCGCTATTACCAGGCCCCTTACAACCTGTTCGTAAAAGGGGTTCACGTTCAGGATGTTGATACCATTCCCTATTATTCCCATTATCAGGACCCCCATCATGGTCCCGAAAAGGGTCCCCTTCCCGCCGGAGAACTGGGTCCCCCCCAAAACGGCGGCCGCGATGGCTCCAAACTCGTAACCCAGCCCCGCCGTGGGCTGAGCGGCGTCGAGGCGCCCCGCGAGTACAAGCCCGGCCAAGCCCGCGAGAGCCCCGTTCAGCACGAAGACCGATGCCGTGATCACCGGGACCGGGATGGCCGACCCCCAGACGGCCACCGGGTTGGAGCCTATGGAGCGAACCTGCTCACCCCAGACCGAAAGTTCGAGCAAAATGAAAAGCGCAACGAAAACGCCGACGAAAACCAAAACCGGCAGGGGGATTCCGGCAAACCAGCCCGTACCCAGCAACCGGAAAGAATCGGGGAAACCGCTTATGGGGGCGCCTCCAGTAAAAAGGAGCGCACCACCCCTGGCCGCCCCCATCATCCCCAGGGTAACGATGAAAGGGGGTATCTTGAGCCAGGCCACGATGGACCCGTTAAGAGCCCCGCAGGCTCCCCCGATGAGGAGCGCCGCTCCCCAAGCCGCGTAAAAGGGTGCGCCTCCTCTCACCAAAGCCGCTCCTACCAGGGATGAGAGGGCCACCACGCTGCCCACCGACAGGTCTATCCCCCTGACCAGGATCACGCAGGTCATGCCCAGGGCGATTATCCCCAGTATCGACGATTGGCGCAGGATGTTTATGAAATTGCTCACCGTCAGAAACCGGGGTTCCATCAGGGCCAGCATCACGCAAAGGGCTGCCAGGATCGACCCCAGAACGAAGTACGAGCTCGAAAGAGCCTTCCTGGTGAGGCCACCCGCTTTCCCCATCTTCAGAAGAAGACCCCCGACTGGAGTATCACGTTGGCGTAGGGCGTGCATTCCCCCGTTCGCACCACGAACCTCACAAGATCGAGCATATCCTTCAACGATTCGTGGGAGACCTCCTCTAACCGGCAGTCCGGCCCCAGGTGCTGTTTCAAGAGACTCTTGAGATCCTCCGACGCTTCGCCGGCACAGAAGGCCCGCTCCACCACGACGGACTCGAGCACCGCCTCAAGCACTTCCTCGAACGAAGGCTTGCCCGGGACAAGGGCGAGGTCGATCCTCGGGACCCCTTCCGGTATCGGCAGACCCGCGTCGGCCACGCAGAAGCGGTCCGTATGGCCCAGCAGCGATATATGTAGGTTCAATCCGGGATGCAGCAAACCTCCTCTCCTCACGGCCTTACACCTCCCCTAGGATTTCGGGCCGGCTCCGGAGACCTCCCCCAGGAGTTCCTCCACCTGCCGCCTCAAGGGCAGGCTGGGCTGGGCACCAACGACGGTGCAGGCCAGCGCCCCTGCCGCCGAGGCAAATCGGGCCGCCTCGCAAAGAGGCTTCCCCTCGGCGAGAGAAACGGCCAAAGCGGCCGAGAAGGCGTCGCCCGCGCCGGTGGTGTCCACGGCTTTTACGCTGAAAGCCTCCACTCGTCCCATTGCCTCCCCGCGGCAGATCAGCGCCCCCTCGGAGCCAAGGGTCGCCACCACGCCTCCCGCTCCTTTTTGAAGCAGCCTCCTGGCGCCCTCCTCCAGATCCTCCGTGCCGGCAAATTCGGCCAGTTCCAACCTGTTCGGCACCGCTATATCCACGAATCCCCAAGTTTCTTCGGGCAATGCCCTGTACGGGGCAGGGTCGAAAACCGTCAACGCGCCCGAGGCCTTACCCAGCCTCAATGCTTCGACGGCAGTCTCCACGGGAAGTTCCAGTTGGACCAGGAGTACATCGGCCACCTCGAACAGCGGCAAAGACTCGCGGATATCATCGCTGCCGACGGTGGCATTCGCTCCCGGGGCGACGATGATGGAGTTCTCTCCCCCGGGTAGGACGGTGATGAGCGCTACGCCGGTGGCTTCGCCCTGCCTCGAGGCTACACTGCCGCATTCGATACCCTCCTCCTCCAGGGCCGATCGCATCATCTCCCCGAACCTGTCGCCCCCCACGGCCCCCACCAAGGCGACCGATGCTCCAAGGCGCGCGGCCCCTACGGCCTGGTTGGCTCCTTTTCCGCCGCCGGCCATGCTGAAACGCCCGCCCAGAAGCGTTTCCCCCGGGCGGGGCAGCCTTCCGGCCTCGACGACCAGATCCATGTTCACCGACCCGACGACCACCGCCCTGGCCAAGCTCGGAACCTCCTTTTTTTAACCGTCAACCCTCTCGGACCGCACGAAAGGGTATACTTTACTGTGTCTATTATAAACCTTTTTACCAGTATGCCACGGTTCGCCCTCGCATGAACGGGGAAGGGGGATATTTTTTTGGGAGAACTGCTCAGCGTAAGGGGAATCCATAAATATTTTCCCGGTGTGCACGCCCTGGACGACGTGGCATTCAGCGTCAGGGCCGGCGAGATCCACGCCCTGGTCGGCGAGAACGGCGCCGGGAAGTCCACGCTGGTGAAGATCCTTTCGGGTATCCACACCCCCGATTCAGGCGAAATACTTTTCGAAGGACGGCACGTGGACTGGAAAAGCCCCAGGGACGCGCTTAAAGCGGGCATCGCCGTGATACACCAGGAACTGAGCCTTGCTCCCCACCTCTCGGTAGCGGAAAATATCTTCCTGGGCCGGGAGCCTCGGAAGGGCCTCTTCCTGGATCGTGTAACCCTGCGCAACGAGGCACGACGAATACTTGAACGGGTTCATGCCACCTTCGACGCCGATCGCGAGGTTCAAACCCTGATCCCGGGTGAGCGGCAACTAGTGGAGATTGCCAAGGCCCTTTCACTTCACGTGAAGGTCCTCGCCATGGATGAGCCCACGTCGAGCCTTTCAGGCAGGGAGACGAAAAACCTTTTCGAACTCATGGAGGAACTCCGAAGCCAGGGCGTGGGAATAATCTACATCTCCCACCGTCTCGAGGAGGTCTTCCGCATCGCCGACACCGTCACCGTGCTCAGGGACGGAGCGCACGCAGGCGGCGGCTCCATGGGCGACTTCGACCAGGAGGGCATGGTGCGCCTCATGGTCGGCCGGAGCGTCGATACCCTTTTCCCCAGGGAAACCCCGACATTGGGGGAAACGGTACTGGAAGTGGAAGGCCTATCCCGGGACGGGGTGCTGAAGGATATAAACTTCGATGTCAGGAAGGGCGAGATACTCGGCTTTTCGGGCCTCGTGGGGAGCGGCCGCAGCAACGTGGCCCGCTGTCTCTTCGGCCTCGAGCCCTTTCAAAAAGGCACCATCCGTATAAAGGGCCGCGAGGCTCGAATCCGTCGCCCCTCGGTCGCACTGGAGAAAGGGCTCTTCCTTGTCCCCGAGGATCGCAAGACGCAGGGGCTCTTCCTCAACCGGTCCGTGGAGGATAACGTGACGGTCCTCCAACTGCTGCGCCGTCTTTACGGGCTGTTCCTCGTAAAGGGCGGTCTCAGGCGCAGGGAAGCTTTGCGCCTGACGGAAGAACTGAACGTCCGGTTCGCGGACCTGGACCAGGAAGTCCAGAGCCTTTCGGGCGGCAATCAGCAGAAGGTCGTCATAGCCAAGGGGCTCAGCGTCACGCCCGAGATCCTCATCCTCGATGAGCCGACCAGGGGAATCGACGTGGGCGCCAAGGCGGAGATTCATCACCTGATGAACCGCCTGACCCACGAGGGCATGGCCATAATCATGGTTTCCTCGGAACTGCCCGAAATTCTCGGCATGAGCGACCGCATAGCCGTAATGAGGGAAGGCCATATCGAGGCCTTTTTCACGAAAGAGCAGGCAACCAGCGAAAAGATCATGCTGGCCGCCGCGGGAGGCACAACCCTTGGCGCACCTTAACTGGAGAAAACACGGCAACCTGGCGGTGCTGGCCGCTCTCCTGGCCATCCTGGCCTCGAGGGACCTTGGAGTCTTGTCTTTGTCCAACATGACGAACGTCCTGGGCCAGGCCGCGGTCATGGGCATCTGCGCCGTTGGGATGACCTTCGTCATCCTCACCGGCGGCATCGATCTCTCGGTGGGGAGCATCGTGGCCCTTTCGGGTGCCCTGGGGGCGTGGTTCAACGTTCACGCCGGATTCCCCTGGCCAACGGCCTGGGCCGTGGCGATACTGGCTGGGGCCCTTTGCGGCCTATCCTCGGGTCTGCTGGTTCACTGGGGACGGGTCCCGCCTTTCATGGCCACCCTCGCCCTGATGGCGGCAGCAAGGGGGCTTACCCTGCTCCTGACCCAGGGAAACCCCATCTCGGGCACATCACCGGCCTTCAACCTCGCCGGCTGGGCCACTCTTTCGGGATTCCCCGTCTCGGGGGTGATCCTCTTGGCCTGCGCGACAGCGGCCTGGATCCTGCTTCGTTTCACATCCTTCGGCACCGGCGTCTACGCCCTGGGCGACAACCCCGAGGCGGCCCATTTCGCGGGGATCCCCACGGGGAAGATCACGGTGTCCGTTTATGCCATAAGCGGAGCCACGGCGGGCCTCGCAGGGCTCCTCATGGTGGGCCGCCTCTGGAGCGCCCAGCCCGGCATAGGTATGGGCCTGGAACTGGACGTCATAGCCTCGGTCGTCCTCGGGGGCACCAGCCTCTTTGGGGGGGTCGGAACCATACGGGGGACGCTGACGGGCGTCCTCATTATGGGTTTCCTAGACAACGGCCTGAGAATCCTGGGTGTTTCCAGCTACCTGCAGCAGGTGATAAAGGGAATAGTCTTCATCGGAGCCGTCGTCCTCGACAGGTACCTCAAGGGCGCCTACCACAAAAATAGGAGCCGCGACGCCGCCTAGCCGCGGAGCAGGATGGAGCTGGGCCAGGTTCCGCGGCTCATGGAGTTGTAGAATGGGCCGATATATGCAAATATGGCTCTACCAAAGCCAACCGTGAAAAAATCCGAGGGACCATAAGAGAGAAGGAGGGATCTGTCTTGAAATCTTCGGCCATGGCCTGGTCAAGGCTTCGTTCTTCCTGCTGCAAAGGGGTAGTGATGGCATCCCTGGCGATGCTGGTCACGGCCTCGATGTTGATCCCCGCCGTTTTCGCCGCCGAGGGTGATGAACACTGGTCCAGGCAGTTTCCCAAGCCTGCCCAGTCAACCCAGATGTCCGCCGCGACGGGAATGGCCGACGGAACGGGCGCCCCGTCGGTACGACGGGTCAAATGGCACGACGGCAAACTGTGGTTCGCCGGCGTATGGGAAGCGGGCGCCGACGCCCGCGACTTAAGCAAAAAATTGTCGAACCAGTCATGGCATCTCTGGACATGGTCGCCGGAAAAGGGCTATGAAGTGGTGGCCTTCTTCCACACCTCCCACGGAGGCGTCGGCCCCGACGGCGTCATCGACGATTTCGTCTTCCTTCCCGATGGTAGGCTCGTGGTCGGCGGCGAATTCATGCGGCTCGATAACCCCGGCGGCAACCGCTATCACGGGGTCAACGCTCTGGCTGTCTTCGACCCCAACGAGCCCGGCCCTGACCGTTGGCGCCCCCTGGGACGGGTGCAGTACAACGGTACCATTAGCCCCGGCGGATCTATCCAATCCCTCGAGTACGACCCGCAGGGCAACTATTTATACATTGGCGGCTCCTTCGCGGGCACACCCCTTGAACTTCCCACGAGGAGCAACGCTTTCCACCGGTTCAACTTCGGAACGGGCACCTACGAGATCATCCCCTCCGGGCCGGGCGGCGCCCATCCCCGCGTTCACCGGATATTCATCGACACCTCCACCAATCCGTCCACGGTATATATCGGCGGGACCTGGCACTACCTCGGCGGGAACGGAATTGAGCCGGGCAGCACTCTTTCCACGGCCAATTACTCCACCGGCTTCGCCGCCTGGCGCGAGGATGCGGGCTGGATGCCCTACCCTGCCGACTTCCCCAGGGATGGTTCCTTCGGGAAGGCCGACGGAATCCTCCAGCGGGCCGGCGACTTCATCGCCTTCGACTCCGTCGTCGTCCGCGACTTCCTGATCGACGGCGACGACCTATGGATAGTGGGAAGCTTTTCCGAAGGGAAGGACCAGGAGCCTCTCCGCGGCATAGCCCGCTGGGACCGGGAAAAGAACGCCTGGACCGACCCGACCGGACGGGGGGGCGTGGGAAGAGATGTCTTCAGCATTGAAAAAGCTGCGGATGGGCTCATCTACTTTTCCGGGGCTTTCGGGGGACGAAAGACGGAAGGCGAGTTCTACGACGGCTTCAAGAACGGCGATCCCGCCCACTGCGTGGTAGCCTACGATCCGGCGACGGACACCTGGCACACCCTCGGATCGGGTCTTTCATCGAGGGTCATGCCTGAGGCCCGCCTGGCCATCCACGGCCAGGATGTTTATTGCGCCGGAGATTTCAATCATATCGGCCCCGACAACTTCGGGGACAAAGCTCCTGCCGATTGGCAATCCCAATATATCGCGCGCTGGAACCCTGCGGTGGACTTCATCGCGGAACCGCCGGCGGTCGAGAAGATCAACGCCCGGTACGTGGAGCATATCCCCACGACGGGAACGCCCGCCGGGTCGGAGCACTGGTCCCGTGCTTTCACGGCCCCCGAGCGTAACGACACCCGCAAGGTCACCGGCATGAACGACGGCATCGGCACGCCGGACATAGCCGGCATCGCCTGGATCGATGACACCCTCTACTTTGGCGGCAGTTGGGAAGCAGAAAAGGGAACCCGCTGGTTTGTCTGGAGCCTCCACCCCGAGCGCGGCTATGAACGGCTGGCCTGGTCGGGCGGTGACGGGATCCAGAGCCCGCCGGAAGGCGTCAAGACCATACAGGGCAAGCTATATGCCTACGGCGCCATCAGCAGCCATAGCGGCATCGGCCTTTATGACCCGGCCGACAACAGCTGGTCCCAGGTAAGGGGGACCTACCGTGGCCAGGAAGTCGTGGGCAACTCGGCCCGCGGTGGAACGGGCGTGATCAACGACATAGCCTTCGATGAACGCACGGGCGATCTCTACCTGGTGGGCAACTGGGCACCGGCCCTCGAAATGCCCGACGTCGACCACCCACTGGACATCGCCGCCGCTCTCCGCATCGACGCCGACGGCGAGTACCATATCATGGGTCGCGACCTCAAGGCCGAGGATATGAATAAGCCCGTCAAGGGAATATACAGCATCGTCCTCGATACCACCCAGGACCCCGCAGGAATCTACGTGGCGGGGACCTTCAACTTCTACGGTCCCGTGCCGACCACCCACGCCCGGATGGCCTACAACGTGGCTCGATGGGACCACGAAGCGGACGACTGGCGCCCCGTCGGGCTGGGCAACTTCACCCACCTGAGCGAACTCGACGTGGACCACTACCCGGAAGGACTGCCGGGGCTACCCGCGAGGACCCATGAACCCGGCTTCAACAACTACTCCGGGTTCCTGCAGGAAGGGTTCCCCCGGGTTCGCGCTTTGGCCCTTGACAAGAAGGGCAACCTCTACGCCGGCGGCACCCTGGGCATCGTCGACCGCGACCCCGACATCCTCTCGCGCCACTCCAGGGAGACCTTTGGACTGGCCCGCTACGACGCTGAAACCGACACCTGGGGCCCTGCCAACTCCACGGGAGGCGTGTCCCGCGATGTCGTCCAGATGACCTGGCTCGACGAGAGGCGCCTCCTTCTTACGGGCAGCTTCATCTACGATGAAAAGTGGAACCAACTGCACAACGTCGCTATTCTTGACATACAAACGGACGAGTTGAGCCCGGTGGGCGGCGGCCTGCTCCGCGAAGGCCAGGCTCACGTGGTGGGCTCCGAGGTGGTCCACGCCGTGAGGGGCGAGGAACTCTGGTTCGCGGGCCTCTTCGATCACGCCGGCGTCAATGGCAACGCCATGCACATCGCGCCGATCGCCTCTAAGTACATTGCTCTCTATGATCCGACCCGCATTCTCGACCCGAACCACCACCTGGTGGTCGAACCCGTCCAGCCGGTCGAGGCCCCGACGGGCTCCAGTTCGGTGTCGAAAACGGTGGAACTCAAGGCAAACCTGGGCGAAGGTGAAGGCGAGATAACCTGGTACGAGCGCCGTGCCGACGGGACCTTCACCAAAAAAGGCTCGGGCGAAACCTGCCAGGCCAGTCTGCGCGTCGCCCCCGGAAGCGGTGACCTTTTCTATTACGTGAGCGTGACGGGACCCGACGGGGTTGAAGGAGGCAAGGTGCCGATCAGGATACCGGTCCAATGAAACAGGCCCCTTGTAAAAATGAAAAACCGGACGGGACCTCCCCCGTCCGGTTTCTTCTTGCCGCTGTTTCCCGTGGCCACGGGGATCGATCGCACAGCGAGAAGGTCTCCTTGACTTGTTTTCATGAAGTCGTCCAGAATGTACCCAGAGGTTGGAAGTCTAAGGGGAAATGAACGAAAAACCACCTGGAGAAGTTGAAATCCCATGGCCCCTTCGTTGAGCGAGGTTCCGCCAAAATACTGGAGCAAAACCCGGCAAGAACTGCTGTCGGCCCTGGATAGCAACCCGGAAGGGCTGAGTTCGCCCGCTGCGAGGGAACGCCTGGAGATATTCGGCCCGAACCTTGCCGCCGCTTCGAAAGTTGCCGGTCCTCTCCGGATGTTCCTAGACAAGTTCCGCAACCCCCTCGTTCTCATCCTCCTTTTTGCTTCCACCGTGTCGCTCTTCGCCCACAACTGGCTGGAGTCCCTCATCGTACTCGCCATCATCCTGGGAAGCACCGTCCTCAGTTTTGTATCGGAATACCGGGCTTCCGAGGCGGTGAAGAAATTGCGTCAACGGGTGCGGATAAAGGCCCAGGTACTCCGTGACGGCAGCGCCGTATCCTGCCCCGCCGAAGAGATCGTTCCCGGGGATATCGTCCAGGTATCGGCCGGCAGCCTGATCCCGGCCGATGGGGTTCTGCTCGAATCCCGCGACCTCTTCGTCTCCCAAGCTCTCCTCACGGGGGAAACCTTCCCGGCGGAAAAAGCCCCCGGTGAAGTGCCCGAAGATTCCACCACCGCCGAAAGAAGCAACTGTCTCTTCATGGGGACCTCCGTCAGGAGCGGCACGGGAACATTCCTTGTCGTCAGGACCGGCAGTCAGACCGCCCTTGGAGAGATAGCCGCTCCTTTGGCGGCGACGCCCCCCGAAACGGAGTTCGAGAGGGGGCTCAGGCGTTTCGGGAGCCTCCTCCTGCACGTCATGGTGATCATCGTATTCGCCATCTTCTTCGCCAACGTGATGCTTAAAAGGCCGCTTATCGAAACCATGCTTTTCGCCGTCGCCCTGGCCGTCGGCCTTTCGCCTGAAATGCTTCCCGTCATTCTCAGTGTTACCCTTTCCCGGGGTGCCCAGAACATGGCGGCCCATGGGGTCATTGTCAAAAGGCTCAATGCCATAGAGAACCTGGGAAGCATGAACGTGCTCTGCTCGGATAAAACCGGGACCCTGACCGAAGGTGTCATGAAGATCGAAGGGGCGCTCGATGCCGAGGGGAACCCGTCGGAAGAGGTCTTCCAATGGGCGTTCCTGAACTCCTCCTTCCAGTCGGGACTTTCAAACCCCCTGGATGAAGCCATCCTGGCGCACCCAAAATCCAGGAGCCTTACAGAGGAAGGTTACCGGAAACTCGACGAGATCCCCTACGATTTCGTGCGCAAGAGGCTCAGCGTCCTGGTAGCCTCCCCCGAGGGGAAAAATTTCCTGGTGACCAAGGGCGCCATGCAGAACGTGCTCGAAATGTGCACCAGGGTGGACAGGGCCGGCACCATCGATGACATGGACGACGGCACCCGCGGGGAGATCATGGAGCGCTTCGCCTCCTGGAGCATGGAAGGGTACCGCGTCATCGGCATCGCCCGGAAGGCTGTCGATGACGACCAAAAGGAACAGGATGAGAAGGACCTGGAGTTCCTGGGTTACCTGCGGTTTTCCGACCCCCCGGCGGAGGGGGTGGCGGAGGAACTGGACGAACTCCGTTCTCTCGGGGTGCGCCTCAAGATGATAACGGGGGATAACCGCTACGTGGCCCGCCACGTCGGCGGCGCCGTCGGGGTCAAGACCAACCGTGTCATTACCGGCTCAGAACTGTCGGGGATGAGGGATGAAGCCCTGTGGCATCTTGTGGGACATGTCGATATTTTCGCCGAAGTAGACCCCAACCAGAAGGAAAGGATCATCCGGGCGTTCCAGACAATGGGGTCGGTGGTGGGCTTCCTGGGCGACGGCATCAACGATGCGCCCGCTCTTAACGCCGCCGATGTCGGCATCTCGGTCGACAAAGCCGTGGACGTCGCCAAGGAGGCGGCCGACTTCGTCCTGATGGAGCACAGCCTGGACATGGTCCGCCAGGGGATCCAGATCGGCCGCCGGACCTTCGCCAACACGATAAAATACATATTCATCACCACGAGCGCCAACTTCGGAAACATGATAAGCATGGCGGCGGGTTCGCTCTTCCTTCCCTTCCTCCCCCTTTTGGCCAAGCAGGTGCTCCTCAACAACTTTATGACGGACATCCCTTCCGTGGGGATCGCCGGAGACCGGGTGGACCAGGAATGGGAAAGGGAACCCCATCGGTGGAACATCAAAATAATAAAGAATTTCATGATCACCTTCGGACTGGTGAGTACCGCCTTTGACCTGTTGACCTTTTACGCCCTCCTCAGGCTGGCGGGAAGCGCGGCAAGCCTTTTCCGAACCGGGTGGTTCATCGAATCCCTGCTGACGGAACTGCTGGTGCTTTTCGTAGTGAGGACCTACGGACCTTTCTACAGGAGCCGCCCCGGGACATTTATCCTTATTTCCTCCACCCTGCTGGGTTTCCTCGCCGTAGCGCTGCCCTTTCTCCCGGTGGGCCGGGCCTTCGGGTTCGTCCCCCTGCCGTGGCCGGTCCTGTCGGCCCTATTGTCCATAACCCTTCTCTACCTGGTCGTCTCGGAATCGACGAAGAGGGCCTTTTTCCGATTCCTCAAGTTATGACCTTATTACCCGACCTTCCGAAATCGGAAGCCTTGTGGCGATGATAGAAAACAGCGCCTCCTGGTTGAAAAAGAATCAGAAAATGATCATGCGGAGCGCTTGGGGCATCCTGCTCCTGTTGGGGCTCGTCGTCGCCGTGGCCGTTCCCGCTACGGTGATACTGGCAAACCTTTACGGAAGCAGTAAAATACCGGCCGCCCTTAAGCGGCGCTTCTCCACCCCGGCCATGGAAGACGCCCTGGGGAAAGTCCCGGCCTGGGTCATTTTCAACCTCCGGTTGTTGGCCAAAGTGATTTTCCTCCAGGCAATAATATTCTTGCTCGATTCTGCCACCCTCTGGGCGATGCTCCTGGCGGCCACGCTCCTCCTGCGGGGTTTGACCCTTTGGCTGCCCATGCTACCGGGGATGTGGCTTGCCCGGCAGGAACTTTCCATGAATTTCGACCCTTTTTAAGGAGGTTCGGTCTCGAATTTTTACGCGGAGGTGATGACCTATGAGCGGCAACCACGAAAGAGGGACCGCGGTGAATGCCCGGGACGTCAAAAAAGCGGTAAAAGCCCGCCACCGGGAGATTATCCGTTTCCTATCCAAGGTCCTCCAGACTCCAAGCGTAACGGGGGACGAAGCGGCGGTGGCAGAAGTAATCGCCAGGGAGATCGAAGGAATAGGTCTCAGACCCCGGATCGAAGAAACCGAAAAGGGCAGGCCCAACGTTTTGGCGGAGTGGGAAGGCTCACCAGGTCCACGGTTTGTCTTTAACGGCCATATGGATGTATTTCCCCCGCCGGCGGGGGCGGAAAAGGAATACGACGGCCCCTGGTCGGGGCGAGTCGAAGGCGACTGGATCTTCGGGAGTGGAGCCAACGACATGAAAGCAGGCCTCTGCGGCTCGATCATGGCGGTCCGAGTGCTTAAGGAAATGGGATTTGTGCCAATGGGTAGCGTTCTGCTGACCTGCACCTGCGATGAAGAGAACGGTGGCTGGCTCGGAGTGAAATATCTCCTGGACAAGGGGTTGATAAAGGGCGACTTCGGACTGAACATGGAACCAACGGCGCTGAAGCTTCTTCTAAACCATAGCGGCATTTTCAGGGCTCGTTTCACCTTTGAGGGCAAGGCCGCTCATTCGAGTAACCCCAGCGAAGGCATTGACGCCCTGAAAAAATCTATCCGGGCCATCCAGGGGCTTTATGAACTAGGAAAGCGGCTGGAAAAACGTTCCATCCCCGGCTGGGGAAGCCCCACCTTAAACGTAACCACCCTCCAGGCCGGGACGGCAACAAATGTAATCGCTGACCGAAGCACCTTTTCCATTGACCGGAGGCTGGTCCCGGGAGAAAGCCACGAAGAGGCGGAAGCGGAAATAATGGCTGTCCTTGAAGAGCAGAAAAAAATCGACCCGGACCTTCGCTTTGTGCACGAAATCATCTCCGACCGGCCGGCGCTGGAAATTCCGCCCGATTCGACCGTTGTGAAGACGATAGAGAAGGCCTTCGAGGACCTCCAGGGTAAGCCGCTGGGAAGGATGAAGGCGCGCTTTGGCTCCGATGCCGCGGATATCGTGAAAGCCACCGGCATGC